>VGPG01000035.1 GCA_016875555.1 Chloroflexota bacterium
GCCACTGATTTGCAAGAAGCTTTCGGCGTGCGCCATTAAACCGGCGGGACCCCAGATCCAGCCGCGGTTGACCTGTTGCCGTACAATCGGGCGATCGGTGCGGTTCCACAGCGATTCAAAGGCACTGTCGACGAACCCACTGAATGGTCCGTTGATGAGATCCTTGGTGGGACGGACGCTCGCAGTAAAAAATCCTGCATCTGTTTCGAGATTGTCATTCCGCGTGTCAGTATCGCCGTAGTCAAACGTGGCATCATCCGGGTCTTGGTTGGCATCCGGAGTTGTCGTCGGTACGAGGGTAGCGGTCGGAGTGGCCGTTGCTGTGTCAGCCACACAGGTGGCACGGTTGAGTTCGTTACAGACTTCGTTGACCAGCTCGTAGGTCAGGAAGGGTCCACCTAAATCACCAGTATTTTTGATTTGGACGAAGTAAAAGCCATCTGCACTCGCCGTAAACACGACTTTGGCATTGAGGCTACTCGCCTGATAGTTGTCGTTGGAGTCAAGAACCGTGAAGCCGTCGCGGTCAAACAAGGTGATATAGGTGTCAACTCCTGCGGCATCCGAGGTTGTGCTTGTATAGAGCACATACGTATTGCCGGACTTAGCAAAGAACTTCGCCCAATCGGCGTCTCCAGTTGGGCAGAGCCGACGCTCCTTTTGGCGTTGATTACTGAGAATGACGCGCGCTTGTTCGGGCAACCCGTCGGGTTCGTATAAGTCTTGACAGACGCCGCTATTGTTGGGCACAGTCTCATCGACATTGTTGTTTGCGTCGCCGCGATAACTCAAATTATTGAACTTGAGCGTGTAGTGACCGATATTTGCGCCGGTTGCGTCACGCACGCGTACATAGTAGTTGCCGTCCATGGGCGCGCGATAATTGGCGATTTTGGGGTCAACGACGAGCGCCATACTATCATTGGAATTGTGCGCATAAAAGTCGTCATTGACGGTGACGAGGCGGAACAGCGGATCGTACAACTCGAGCACGAGGTCGAGTGATTGAAGCTTAGGATTGTCCTCGGTTACCATGAACGACTGCGAGATATAGATCTCGTACACCTTGTCGCGATTCATCGGGAGGGCGTACGTGTCAATATCGCCGGTAAAACAAATGCCCTGCTCAACCGACGTGTTGCTTGCAATTCGCCACGCTCCGGCAATGTCGCTGGGTGGGTCGCTGAGGTCACAGATGCCGGCTGGTTGTGGCGTTGGCGTGGCAGTGGGACCCACGCCACTAATCGTAAATCGCATGGTGGCAGATCCGGAGCCAACACTAGGAACGACGCGGATGCTGTTACAGGTACCCGAGGATGTTCCAGATGGCGCCGAAACCTCGATTAAATACTGCTTAAAGCTGCCAGCATTGATGTCCTGGGCACCGGTCTGAATATTGACGGTGACATTCGAACATGACCCGGTAGTCGAGATGGAGACACTGGTCAGGGTTGCTGACGAAATGTTCGATACTTTGACGTAGAGCGTCAGTGCTTGCCCTGCAATCAACACCGGATTCGACGAAATCGTGTTGTTATTTTGGTCGACTTGTTGAACTTGTGTCGATGCGACTGCTGGGCTTGGTGGAGCGATAAATGGTGTGATGCAAAGCAACATGGCAACGATTATTTTCCACCATAGACGCTTATTTTGTATCATTACCGGCCTCATTCGAGCGTGTTGCAAATGTATATTACAATGCAATTATAGCACATCGACTTTTGGCAAAAAGCGTCGAATCTGACGGAAAAGAGTGAGTCACATGCTTGAAACGGCTTGGTTGTTGTTGCGTCTGTTTTGGGTCTTCACCAAAGTTGCCATGCTGACGTGGGGTGGAGGCCCGGCCTCAATGGCCTTGATGCAACGCATGTCTGTGGCTGAGGGGTGGAGTACTGAGACAGAGTATGCCGATGCCTTAGCGATTGGCAACGCCCTGCCTGGGCCCATAGCCCCCAAAATCGCCGGGTACATCGGCTACAAGGTGGCCGGTGTGAGTGGTGCGACGGCAGCCATTGTTGGCTCTGTATTACCGACGTCGTTGGTGATGCTTCTTGCTATCTTCCTCTTTTTCCAAATCAAAGACTCCCCCACCGTGGCCGCTATGCTCAAAGCGGTGCGCCCTGTGGTGGTCGGCATGTTGCTCTGGACCACCTACGATATCGGACGCAGTGTATTTTGGAAGAAGGGCATGCAGATCCCCGATCTGTGGCAACGCTGGGATGGTCTCCTCATTGCCATCGTCACCTTCGTCATCTTGACGTTCACCAAAGTCAATCCCGCTTTTGTAGTGCTTGGGGCCGCGGTCGCAGGGTGGCTCATCTATCGTAAATAATGGGTCGTACCAGATAGCAAACGCCGAGGTGTGATGTATCACACCTCGGCGTTTCTTTGGAGATGGTATGTGGCGATTACGCTTGGTCGCGCACCGCAGCATAGTCGTCTGCCAACTCCTTGAGCATGGCCTCGCGTTGGTCGTACAAGCGCTTGAGCGGTCGATTGCCGGTGCTCTCAAGCACATATCCCGTCAAGACCGGCAATACCACCGTGCTGTCGACATAACACACAATCGAGTCTGGCAACTGCTCGGGGTCTACCTTGCCCCACGTCATCGCCTCGCTGGGGGTTGCACCTGATAAACCACCGGTATCTGGGCGGGCATCGGTGAACTGCACAAAGTAGTCGTGGCCCTTCTCGGCGATACCCATAATCTCTTGGAGTTGGGGCTCAGTCTGCAAGATGAAGTTCTTGGGTGAGCCGCCGCCGAGGATAATCACTGCACTCTTGCCACCGTGCTTTTTGGCGTTGTAGACAATTGACGTCGTCTCGTTGACATCGGCCTCAACGTCAAAGCGCAATTTATTGCCGGCCAGGGCCATGGCTGCCACGTTCATGCCGATGGTCGAGTCGCCCGGGCTCGAGGTGTAGAGGGGCACGCCCGCTTCGTATGCTGCTGTCAAGACCGACACGTAGTCGGTGCCGATGGCCTTTTCGCGGGCTTGAGTGTAGCGCCCGAGGCGATAGTGAAGTTCAGCCGTAGACATCGGCTTTTGGAACTCGGGTTCGGCGATGCAGCGGCGCAAAAAGTCATCCGACTCGAGCAAGACTTTTTGATCGAAAAGGATGTCATAGATGCGGATGATGTTCTGATCGCGCAAGGCGACATCGTCAGTAAACGGGCTCCCGCCGAACAATTCGAAGCCAAGTGAGCGGTGCATGTCATGGTAGAGATTAGCGCCGGTACTCACAACCCAGTCAACCAAACCGGCTTTGATGAGAGGTACGATGGCGGCGGTGCCGAGACCCGTGGGCGTCAGTGCACCGGACAGCGTGACACCGATGGTCACATCGGGTTGGGCGATTTTGCGGGCGAACAACTGGCACGCCTCACGCAAGCGTCCGGCGTTATACGAATAAAAGTGGTTATCGACCAAGTCCTTGATCGAGAGCCCCGGAGTGATTGGTTTGGGGGCCAGTTTGACGCCATACGCCATCGTGCACATCTCCTTGATACATCAACAATACACCTGTCGAAGGAATTGTATCACTTTCACCCGAGACTGCATGGTAAATCTAATGCGTCTACTCGCCGCGAATCTCGCGCAGGCGGAGTGCTGCGTGGTCGAGGAGGGCGCGGCTTTGTTCAACTAAGGCAGCACCGCGTTGGTAGAGGGCCAGTGATTCTTCGAGGCTGAGGGTCTGTTGTTCGAGTTGTGCGGCAATGGCTTCTATTTCGCGGAGCATGCTTTCTAATGATGGTTGGTCACTCATGTTGTAGTTCCTTTGGTGGTAGCAGTAATCGTACCGTCATGGAGCTGAATACGAATTGGCTGTTGCGGTTGGACGACCTGTACGCTACGTACAATCGTACCTTGTTCATCGCGTACGATTGCATAGCCGCGTTGGAGAATTGCAGTCGGATCGAGTGCGGCAAGAAGTGCATGACGTTGTGCAACGAGGTTTTGGGCGGTGATGAGACGTTGATCAATTGCCCGATTAAGCCGTTGGTGGGCGTAGTCAAGTTGTTGGCGCGCAGCAGTGATGCGTGTTGCAGGGGCGGCGCGTTGTAGGCGCGCACTAGCATCATCGACGCGCATCTCGAGTGCCGTACAACTATTGGCCATATGCACGTCGAGCGTGTAGCGCAAATTAGTAAGGTGCTGCAGTAATTCAGCGCGATCAGGGACGGCGGCGGTGGCTGCGGCGGTCGGCGTGGGCGCGCGCAGGTCGGCGACGGCATCGGCCAGTGAATAATCAATCTCGTGGCCGATGCCAGTAATCACCGGCACGGGTGAGCGCAAAATCGCCTTGGCCACAATTTCACTGTTAAAGGCGGCTAGGTCCTCGGTGGCACCGCCACCGCGAACCACTAAGATGACATCCACGGGCTCAGGGATGAGTGCCGCTAAGGCGGCCTCAATGGCAGTGGGAGCATCTGCACCTTGTACAAGTGTATGACTGAGCACCACCTCAACGCTTGGGTAGCGATGATTGAGGGTTTTGAGGACATCCTGCAAGGCGGCACCAGTCTTGGATGTGACGATGCCGATGCGCCGAGGGAACCGTGGAATCGGTCGTTGGCGTGTCAGCGCTTGGTATTGTGCAATCAAACGCTCGAGCTCAGCTTGACTCTGACTCATGCCGACATCGCGAATATCGTCGATGATGAGTTGTACTTCACCCTTTTGGGTATAAAAATCAACACGCCCGTGCATATGCACGAGCGCGCCGACTTCAGGTCGTTTGAGGCGTTGATTTACCCCGCGCCAACAGGCGGCGCGCATGGTCGTATCGCCGTCTTTGAGCCCAATATACCAATGACCAGAGGTGGGTTGAGTGAACGAGGCAATCTCGGCCTCAACCCAGAGATCACTCATCAACGGGTTGCCCAACACGTCTTTGATGATGTTGGCCAAATCATTGAGGGCAATGACCTGCATTTAGGCGCTCGGATCAATGATAATCAGTGGCTGACCAAACTCAACTGGCTGGCCGTTTTTGGCCAAAATCTTGACAACGCGTCCGGCCACATCGGCCTCAATGCTGTTCATCATCTTCATGGCCTCAACAATACACAAGGCATCGCCGACCTTGACGGTGTCGCCTTCGTTGACGAACGGTGCATCTTTGGGTGATGGGCTGGTGTAGAAGGTGCCAACCATCGGTGAAGTGACTTGGTGCCCGCTAATGACCGGCTCGGCGGCCGCAGCTGGTGCACTTGGCGTGCTCGTGCTGGTGGGGGCGGCCATCATCACATCGCCCATATGGGGCATGTGATGCATCGGTGCTTGAATCATCACGGGTGCAGGTGCAGGAATGCCGCGCTTAATGTGAAAGCGTGCATCATCGCGCTCGATGGTAAGCTCATTAATGTCGCTCCCGCTGACCAGTTTGATGAGCTCACGGACCTCGTCAAGTGAAAAGGCCTCGTTCGCGTGGTGTTTATCGTTGCCCATAGTGTTATTCATACTCCAACTACGCTCGCTACCATGTAGCGCAAACTGCCGATATTATACCACTTTTGCTTGGCATACCCATGTCAGTGCCAATACGTATCCGTGCCAGCCGAGACCGGCGATTTGTCCGGTGGCAATCGGCGCAATCACCGAGTGATGGCGGAACGCTTCACGCTTGTAGACGTTCGAGATATGCACCTCGACGATGGGCACGCTGACACCACTCAGTGCGTCACGTAACGCATAGCTGTAATGGGTCAATGCGCCCGGATTGATGATAATGGCGTGAATTGACGTCTGATGTGCCTGAATCAGATCAATCAACGTGCCTTCGTGATTCGACTGGTGAAAGAGAATCTCGGCATTGTAGTGTTGAGCCTGTGCCACCATAGCCGCCTCGATGTCGGCGAGTGTGGTGGCGCCATAAATATGCGGTTCACGCGTCCCGAGCATGTTCAAGTTTGGACCGTTCAGTACCAAGATGCGCATTGCTGACCTCCCTCACTATGTCACTGATGAATGGTGTGTTGCTGATGGTTGTGCACGAATGGTGCGTTCAGCGTGATAACTGACGAGACCGACTGGCCCGCCTTTGATGCGACGTACCGCACTACGACGACAAATATCGATTTCAACGGCACTATCGGTACGCCCGCTACTATAATGTGCAGCGAGCTGTGCAGCGCGTTGAAGGACGGCATCGTCAACTGGGCGCCCACCGCTTTTGATGATGACATGCGCCCCCGGCATGTTACGGGCGTGGAGCCAGGTATCTTGCGCCTCGCCAATGGTAAACGTGACCAGCTGATTCTGGTAGGCGTTGCGCCCCACATAAATAGTCGTCGCCTGATCAACCACAATCCGCAGGGGCGGCATCGGGCGCACCCGCGCTTGTTTGGGCACGTCGTTGGCCTTGAGCCACCCAGCCTGCATGGCGTCACGCGCCACCGATTCGATGGCTTCAAAGCCATCTGCCATGGAGAGGAACGCCAAGGTCTCGTCGATACCCTGTAATTCGGCACTGACATGCTGGATGCGATCGGGCAGACCCTCGACGGCTGATTTGGCCTTGTCATACGCCTTAAAACGCGCTTGAGCCTGTTGTGATGGCGGCACATGTGGCTCGAGCTTGATAATCGCCCCATCGACCTCGAGTTGCGTCATCGACGGAGTGATGCTGTGAATGTAGGCGTAGATCATCTGCCCCTCCCAGCGCAACTGCTCGAGCGCCTCGGCTTTGGTCATCTCTTGTTGAAGATGATTGAGTTGGCGACTGAGGCGCTCGCGGTGCTCGTTGATGCGACTACGCAGGGCGTCACGACGGCGCTGATAATCACCGAGCATCTCGTGAGCGGCGTAGTAGGTAATGACGGCATGTTGCATCGACTCGACGGGGTCGCTGTCGTGGCGATGCGTCAGTCGATAGGCTGCAAAGCCGATGGGTTGACCGTTTTCGTTGCGGATGATACATGGCTCTGCAGGTGCGGTGAAGAGGTTTTGTAGGGCAACGATGCTGGTCTGCACCACACCGTCACCACGATGTACGCTTTCACGGGCCATCTGAGGTGATACACCAAGGAAGGTGCTGACCAACGATTTGGCGAGATCACCGCTCTGTGTCAAGCCTTCGAGTGTAGATGCATCAACCGGTGTGCGCGGGTCAGCCTTGGTGGGGACCGGTGGTAGTTGGTAGGTGTGTTGGGGCAATGCAATACGTCGGCTGAGGTGTGCGGGGACGCGTTTGACGCATTCGAGCACCATATTGTGCTCATCCACCAAAAAGATATTACTGCGTTGATCCATGATCTCGATGATGAGTTTGACAGTGGTCGTAGTGAGTGACACCGGTGCCTCGTCGTCGTCGCTGTTGCGTGATTCATGGGCTTTGGCTATACTTACGACAATAATGCGTTCTAAGTCGAGTTGTTGGACGTCAGTAATCCGCCCATCTTCGACGTATTTGCGCAACAACAATAACAGCGGAGTCGTGTTATCGACGCCACGTGGGATTTTGGTGGTATGGAGCGCGATGCGGGCCCACTTCGGATGCGCCGAGAGGAGCAACCAGTGGCGACGATGGTTGGCGTAGAGTTCGAGCGCAATGCTCATCGGCGAGGCAATAACGCTGTCTTGTACTTTGGCGCCAATCAACGAGCGGAGCTCATGGCAAATAGCCGTCATGGCAAGTGTATCAATGGTCATAGCAGTAAGTATACCGTATGCAAACGCACGAGGGTGAGTTGAATCCGCTATTACACGGTGGCTCGGTTCAACCGTTGATGTTGGTGATTTCGGGCCCGTCTGGGGTCGGCAAGGATGCGCTCTTGGCACGTTTGCGTCAGCTCGATGAGCCATTTCATTTTGTGGTGACGGCGACGAGTCGTCCACCACGACCAAATGAGCATGATGGCGTCGATTACTTCTTTTATGACACTGCCGGATTTGAGTCGTTAATTGCCCAGAACGAGTTGGTTGAATGGGCTGAGGTGTACGGCCATTACAAGGGTATTCCCAAGCACAGTATTCGTTCAGGGCTCGATTCGGGGCGCAACGTGATTTTGCGCATCGATGTGCAAGGTGCGGCCACGCTCAAGCGCTTGGTGCCTGGTGCCATTCAGATCTTTTTGGCGCCCGGTAGTATGGATGAATTGCGCCAACGACTCGATAATCGGGGTACTGAGACACCCGAGCAGTTTATGCGGCGCATGCAACATGCGGAGCGTGAGATGGCGCAAGTCGCGGCATTTGATTATGTGGTCTTTAATCGGGCAGAGCGACTCGATGATGCGGTCGCGCAGATTCGGGCGATTATCGTTGCCGAACAACAGCGAGTTCGTCCACGACGTATTGTGCTATAGGAGGGTGAACATGAACCTGTACGAGCGTTTTCAACATGATATGAAGGTCGCCATGAAGGCGCGTGACACCTTGCGCGTTGAGGTGATGCGTATGGCTATGAGCGCAATCAAAGCCGCACACGGCAACCAGGTCAAGCAGGCATACGACGCTGCCGGTGGCGAGAGCAACCCCGAGGCGAGTGCTGCGGCAGCAGCGAATGTGGTGTTGAGCGATGCCCAGATGATCGACATCATCAGCAAGCAGGTCAAGCAACGCCAAGAGGCGGCTGCCATTTATTACAAGGGGAATCGCCCTGAACTGGCTGCCAAAGAAGAGCACGAAGCGGCGATTTTGTCGAGTTATCTGCCACGCATGTTGACAGCCGATGAGTTGCGCCCGCATATCATTGCCATCATTCAACATGTGGGTGCCAAGAATGCCGCTGATATGAACAAGGTCATGCCGGTGGTCATGCAACACTTCAAGGGGCAAGCCGATGGGCGCGTGCTCAATCAACTGGTGCGCGAACTTTTAGGAGCCTAGTTGATGGTGCAACAACTCCAACTACTCTTCACCAAACTTTATCACTCGGTACAACGCCACTTTTTGTGGTGGATGTGTGGTGTGCTAGCCATCTTCTATTTGGTGGTGTTTTTGGTACAGCCCGTTGGAGTACAAGGAGTCGTTGTCGGCAGTCCGAGTCCGGTTGATGTACGTGCATCACGAAGTCTGACCTATAACAGTGATTTGCGCACCAACGAAATCCGCGATCGGATTATGAGCGATACCACTCAGGTATCCGTCGAAGACCGTAACAAACTCACCCGTTTGCAAGTTGAGTTAGAGTCGTTGCTCGACACGATTAGTTCGGTGCGTGCACAGTATACGATCGTATCAACGCGTCGCACTGCCATCGATGAACTTGACACCGATAAAGATGTCGAACTCATTCCGCCGGTTGTGGCACAGCGTTTGGCCTCGATGAGCGATAGTGAGTGGCGTGGATTAAGTGTCGAGATCAAAAGCATCTACTCCGGCATCTTACAAGAAAGAAATCGACGCATTGAGACAAGTGACGTTGACGCAATTCGCCAAAATCTGCCGAACCTGATTAGTCCGGGGCGTGCCGTTGAAGATCGCACTATCATCGAACGCTTTATTACGCCATATATCCAGTCGACGGTGACCATCGACAAAGAGGGAACAAAACGACGCATCGAAGAGGCTTTGGCGGCGGTCAAACCGGTTGAAGTGCAGATTGCCCAAGGTGAGAGCATCGTGCGTAACGGCGATGTGGTTACGCCACTCAGCTATGAAAAAATGATGATGCTCGGTATTATTCGCACCGAGACGAATTGGTTGGCCGTGACCGGTCATATCGTCTTGGCGTATGGTCTTGCCTATCTGCTCGGTTTGATGTTGCGCACCGGCGATGAGCCGACCTCGCGTACCAACAAAAAGCTCTACGCCATTCTGCTGTTGATTGTGGTGACCATCGTGATGACACGGCTGTTCGCCATGATTGACCCAATGCTGGTGGCGGCAGCGCCGCTGGTCTTGTTGTGCATGCTCCTGACCATCGTGGTGAGTATCCGCACTGCCAGTTTGTTGACGATTAATGTCGGCATTGTGGTGCTGATTATTTCAAATGGGTCGTTGTTAACCGGTCTTCCACCCCTCCTGATTGCGCTCGTTGCTGGTTCCATGGTGCATCAAGCGCGCCGATCCGCAGATTTCATGGTGGCAGGCGGTGTTGCGACCATTACTGGCGCCGTCTCCACCCTGAGTGTGGCGCTTGTCACCCAGTCTAGCTTCGAAGGGTCGGCAACGTGGCCTGTCATGGTGGCGGCGAGTGCTGGCGGGTTAATCTGGGCGCTGTTGAGTCTCAGTTTGTATAGCCTAGTCGGCAAGTTGTCGGGGATTACCACGCCCTTCGAGCTCCTCGAGTTGGCCAATCCAGAACAACCGATTTTGCGCCGACTCGTGACCGAGGCCTCGGCCACGTACTCGCACAGCGTGACAGTCGGTATTTTGGCAGAACGTGCGGCTGAGGCAATCGGTGCGAACAGCCTGTTGCTCAAGGTGGGCGCCTACTATCACGATATCGGCAAAATCAAGCGCCCGTACTTTTTTACGGAGAATCAGACCGATGGCGTGAATCTCCACGATACGGTGACGCCCCACGAAAGTGCCAAGATTATCATTGACCACGTGCGTGACGGTATCAAGATGGCCAATGATGTCGGGTTGCCCCCGATTATTACTAACTTCATTGCCACGCATCATGGTACGTCGGTGTTAAATCTCTTTTATCGCAAAGCGCTTGAGCAAGATCCGAATACGGACGTTGCCGACTTCACATATCCGGGGCCCAAACCGACGTCGCGCGAGCAGGCGATTCTGATGCTGGCAGATGGTGTTGAGGCGACGGTCCGTTCGAAGTCAGGCAGTGGTGCTCTCAAAAACGACTATGTGAGTGTGAGCGAGGGGATTGCGGCCATCGTTGACCAAATTTTCAATGAGCGCATCAAAGAAGAACAGTTGTCGGATACCGCGTTGACCATGTCCGAGATAAAACACGTGCGTATGGCGTTCATTAAAGCGCTGGAAGGGCTCTATCATAGTCGTGTCGACTACAAGGCGAATGGCAAGCAACGCACCAGTGAACCAAAAGTTGAAGCGCAAGGGCATATATGAGTCAGAATATTACCGTTGATGTGCATGTTGATGAGGCACTCCCCGTCGGTATCGTCGATAGTGCGTTGATTGATGCGGCGGTGCGCGCCACGCTACACCAACAACATCACACGGGTGTCATTGAGGTGTCCGTGCTCGTGACGACGGCTGAAGAGATTCATCGACTTAATCGTGAATATCGGCACATTGATGCGACCACGGATGTCCTTTCGTTTGCTGATGACGGGGACGTAGCCGGCTTTGTACTGCCTCCTGGTATGCCAAAGTATCTCGGCGATATCGCCATATCATGGCCACATGTGCTCCAACAGGCACACGAATTCGGGCATAGTCAGCAGCGCGAATTGGCGTTTTTGACGGTGCACGGCCTGTTGCACCTCCTCGGCTATGACCACGAACGAAGCCCAGACGATGATGCCACGATGCAGTCACACCAAGAGGCTATTATGGCACTCCTGAACTTACCGCGCCTATGAATCCACCACGTGATCGCACCACATCGAGGCGCGCACTTCCATTGTGGGCATCCTTCGGGTATGCTGTGCGTGGAATATATGCGGTGGCGTGGTCACAGCGCAACTTTCGTATTCATGTGGTGGCGGCAACGCTGGTATGTGCGGTGGCATGGTGGTTGGAGTGCAGTCGTCTCGAGTGGGCCATCCTGTTGATTACCATGGGCTTCGTACTCGTGAGTGAAGCGTTGAATACCGCTGTTGAGACTGTCGTTGATCTCGTGAGTCCCGAGTATCATGTGCTAGCGGCTCGTGCCAAGGATGTGGCGGCTGGTGCTGTGCTGATTGCGGCGCTGACCGCTGTTGGTGTGGCCGTTGTCATTCTTCTTCCCCTAATGTATGAGCGGATACAACCATGAATATCCTTGTCCTTACCCCGTATGCACCATGGCCACCGTATGGTGGTGGCACCATGCGCATGTATCAACTGATTCACGGACTTGCCGGGCATCACAATGTCACGTGTTTGTCGTTTGTGACCGCTGATGTGGATCAAGAGCAGTTGCGCCGTGCTCTCACACCAACGACCGTGTTGACGGTGGTTGGGCCGCGACCACGTAATCTGCTTCAACGTGCCGTCCAAACGCTGTTTCATCCGTGGCCAGATATGGCGTTGCGCAATCATGACTCTACCTATGCGAGTACACTCTCTGCCCTGCTCAAACGTCAATCGTTTGATGTGGTGATCGCATTTAGCATTGAAATGTCGCCGTATCTGACGATTGCGCGGGCACTGGGCATTGCGACGCTGTTCGATCAATTTAATGCGGAATTTGTCATCCAGAAGCGTGCATTTGAGACCGACGTGCGTGTGCCGAAGCGTTGGCATGCGGCAGCGTATTCGTTTGTGCAGTGGCAAAAACTGCGTCGATTCGAGCGTGCCATGATGCGCCAAGCAGATGTGGTAACCGTGGTCTCGCCCGATGATGCAACAACGTTGCGCGCATTGAACCCGACTGTTACGCCCGTTGTGGTGCCGAATGGTGTTGACACGCGCTACTTTGATCGGGGGACGGTCAGTGCGCATCCGTTTGTGCGTCCGACCATCGTCTTCAGCGGTACTCTCGATTTCCGCGCCAATGTTGATGCGCTCCACTGGATGGTCGGCGAGGTCATGCCACTCGTGCATGCCCAAGTCAGCGATGCGGTGTTGATTGCGGTGGGGCGGCGCCCACACAAGTCATTGCTTGCGTTACAATCGGCCGGATCGTTGGCACTTACTGGAGAAATAGCCGATACGCGCCCCTATTTGTGTGGCGCGCACGTGTATGTGGTCCCAATGCGCATCGGCGGTGGTGTGCGCCTCAAGGTGCTTGAGGCGATGTCGTTGATGGTGCCCGTGGTGAGCACCGCCATGGGACTTGAGGGCATTCAGGGTATGCGCCCCGAATTCGCCAAAGTGGCCGATTCTGCTCCAGAGATGGCCAACGCTATCGTTGCAACCTTGGCCAAGCCTGGCGATACGGTGGCGGCACGCAATTTTGTCATTGACCAGTACGATTGGCGCGTGATTGTGCCCCGGTTTGTGGCGGCTGTGCAACAGGCAGGGCACGCCATACCTGCGAGGTGAGCGATGAACGATGCACGACAACAGATGCTCGAACGAATTGCTGAAGATGAGTCATTGACCGGCGATCTGGCTGGTGATGCCGCCGATCACCTACGTCAGTGGGCCAACGATACGGCGCTAGCGGTCGCCCAACGTACCGACCTCGATGACGAGACGGTGCAACGCCAGATTCGTGCGGTGCGTACTGCGGCACGCCGTGCGGCAGCGCAGGCCGGTGACGTAGCAGTGGCACAGCAAGAATTCACCCGTATCAAGGACGAGAACCCGTCGTCAAGTGCGCCTGATGCGGTACAACCGCCATCTGCGCCCGTGGTATCACCTCCAGCCGCATCGATTTCTCCGTCCATAACGACCCGTCTACGGACCTGGTGGGAACGTACGTGGCGGAGTACCAAAGGATAACGTGATGACAAAGCGCCGTGCAAAGCGCCAGCCCATGGACTGGCGCATCGCTCTGATACTGCTCCTGATTGTGGTGATTATCTCGTTACTTCAGGAGTACGAAAACACCGATACGACTGCACCAGTGACGGGGCCAACGGCCACACCTGTACCACAACAATCGGTCATGATGTATACCAACACGGCTGAGTTGGTATACCCGGATGTCCCCGCGGAGCGCACGCCGCCACAGTTTTATCGGGCGTTTTTGGCTGATGTAGCGGCGGCGAAACAGTCGATTGACATTGCCGTGTTTGACCTTGATCTCCCCGAGCTAACGCAGGCCTTAGTAGATGCCAAGCAACGTGGTGTCACGGTGCGTGTGGCGTTCGATGACGAGAATCTCGAGGACGCCAAGGTGGCTACCGCCATCGGTGCGCTCGAGGACGCCGGTGTGCAAGTCGTCAGCGATCAACGCGAGCCGTTCATGCACCAGAAGATCGGCGTGTTTGACAAACAAATCGTCTGGACCGGTTCATGGAACATGACGTTCAACGACACCTACCGCAACAACAATAACATGTTGCGTATCCAAAACCCGGCCATGGCGGCTGAGTATACCCGCGAGGTTGACCAGTTTATGTCGGGCGCTTTCGGCACCAAAAAAACGGGTAGTGCGCCGTTTGCGACGATCACGTTGCCCGACGGGTCGCTCGACTACTACTTTTCTCCCAAAGACAAATCGAACGCCTTGATCGTTGATGCGATTACCAACGCGCGCTCCCAGGTGCGCTTCATGGCCTTCTCCTACACCGACGATGCCATCGGTCAAGCCATGATTGCTGCGCATGCACGCGGCCTGTCGGTGGCGGGTGTGATGGAGCGCCAGAACGCCAAGGGCACCGGGTCTGAGTTTGCCATTCTTGCGGATGGTGGGGTAGACATTCTGACCGACGGTAACTGCTACATCCTGCATCACAAGACGATAATCATTGACAATGATGTGGTCATCACGGGGTCGTATAATTTCACCAAAAGCGCCGAGCAGAGCAACGACGAAAACTTGCTCATCATCCGTAGTCCACAGCTAGCGGCGCAGTACTTGGCCGAATACGATCGCATCCGTAATCAAGCAGAAAATCCGTTAACGTGTGGACAATAGTGTGAGGAGATTGGTGTGACGACACTCACCCGTGTATGTAGTATCAGCGTGGTAGTTCTGGCCGTGATTGCGGTGGTCATCGGTGAGTGGGCAGCGTTTGTAATGGGAGTTCTGCAGGGTATCACTGAGTTTCTGCCAATTTCGTCGTCGGCACACTTAATCCTGTTGCCCTGGCTTTTTAGCTGGGACAACGCGTTGCTCCATTCACTGACATTTGATGTCGGTTTGCACGTAGGGACATTAGCCGCCGTGCTCTTCTACTTCCGCGATGATTTGCTTGATCTAGTCAAAGCGACGCCGCAGTTGTTGCGTGGCGTGCGTACCCAACAAACCCAGCTCATCGTAGCCATCGTGGTCGGCACGCTGCCGGCGGCCGTGGTGGGCGTCTTATTCGAGAGCGCCATTGAAGAATACTTGCGCTCGCCCATCCAAATTGCGGTGGTCTTGGCCGTCATGGGTGTGGTCATTGCCTACGCCGACCGGGTTGGCCAGACGCACCGTGCGTTGCCCCAACTCGGCTGGCGCGATGCTGTCTGGATTGGCCTGGCACAGGCCTGTGCCTTGGTGCCGGGCGTGTCACGCTCCGGCGCAACCATGAGTGCGGCGCGTGTGCTCGGGTTTGACCGTAATGCGGCCGCCCGCTTTGCCTTTCTGCTGAGTACGCCGATTACCCTGGCAGCCGTGGCCGTCAAAGCCGACGATTTGTTGCTGATTCAAGGCAGCGATGTGGTAACCATGCTGGTTGGTGTAACTACCGCAGCGGTCGTCGGTGTGGTGGTAATTGATCTGTTGTTAAGCTGGATTCGCCGCATCGGTCTGGGTGTGTTTGCCTATTATCGCTGGGTAGTTGCCATAGCCGTGGTGGTGGTGTTGTATCTGCGTGGATAGGGGCATGCGTGCTATACTCCATATCAACAATATGTTAAATGTGTTAGCCAACATGGGTGCCAATCATGCAACACCTGCCTTCATACGAGATAATTCGCCAGCGTCTGCTTGCCGCCGGACTGAGTGGTACGCAATTGACTGCGGCGCTCTCCGCCATCCACGACAGTGTTGACCCTGACGATCAACGCATCGTGATAACTGGCATGGGCGTCGCCGCGCCACTCGGCGTCGGCGTCGAGCCCTTTTGGCAACAACTCCTGGCCGGCAAAAGCGGCGCTGGCCCGATGACGCTCTACGACATGGGTGATGCGGCGGTGCGAATTGCCGCGCAGGTGCCCGACTTCGATCCACGCAACTACATGGATGCCAAAGAGGCCCGGCGCATCTCACGGGCGAGTCAACTCGCCGTCGCTGCCGCTCGTGAGGCCATCGCCGATGCCGGCATCGAGGTCACTGACGACAACCGTCATCGCATTGGCGCCATGATTGCCGACGGCTCTTCATCGGCTATTGACACCGAGCAAGCGGTCGAGACCATCGTGACGCGCGGCTGCGCCAAGGTCAACCCCTTCTATATCACGCTATCACTGCCCAACATGCCCTCGTGCCAAGTCAGCATCCAACTCGGCTTGACCGGCTACAACACGACCATTGCCACGGCCTGTGCGGCCAGCACGCAATCGATCGGCGAGGCCGCCAATGTGCTGTTGCGCGGCGACGCCGACATCATCTTGGCCGGCGGCAGCGAGGCCCCGATTGCGCGTTTGTCGCTGGCCAGCTTCGGCGCCGCCCGGGCCTTGTCGATGCGCAACGACGACCCCCAAGGCGCCTCGCGCCCGTTTGATGTTGACCGTGACGGCTTTGTGATTGGCGAGGGCGCTGGCGTGCTGGTGATGGAGCGCTTGAGTCATGCCAAACGCCGTGGCGCCCGGATTATCGCCGAACTGATTGGCTACGGCACGACAAGCGACGCCTATCACGTCACCTCACCCCACCCCGAGGGATTAGGGGCGGCGCGCGCCATGCAGATGGCCATCGAACGCGCCGGTATCACGCCACAACAGGTTGATCACATCAACGCCCATGCGACTAGCACGCATGTGGGTGACATCGTCGAGACCCAGGCGATTAAACGGGTCTTCGGCGATTACGCCTACAATATCCCCATTACGGCTACCAAGTCGATGATTGGCCACTTGACGGCGGCTGCCGGGGCAGTTGAGGCGGTGACGACGATTCTGACGTTGCGCGACCAAATCATCCCACCGACGATTAATTTACATAATCCTGACCCGCTGTGTGATCTCGACTATGTGCCGCTCGTCGCGCGCAAGGCGACGGTCAACGTGGCGCTGAGCAACTCGTTCGGCTTTGGTGGTATCAATGCGGTGATTGCCTTGCGTCGTTGGGAGGGCTAGTCGTGACGGTCAGCACGCTCGACAACTGGGGGCTGGTCGGCCACGAATGGGCGGTTGACATGCTCAGGCATGCGATTGCTGGTGGTCGCCCGGCCCACGCCTACTTGATAAGTGGGCCACGCCACATCGGCAAGGCGTTGTTTGCCGTGCGCTTGGCGCAAGCGCTGAATTGTGAGCGCGGCGGTACTGATGCCTGCAACGAATGTCGTACGTGCCGGCGCATCGCCAGCAACAACTACCCTGATGTGCGTATAGCCAGCCTCGAGACGCAGGCCGCCGCCCTCAAAAGCGACGAGGCGGCGCGGCAACGCGATGTGCGCATCGACACGGTGCGGACGTGGCTGGCCGATATCAATCTTCGACCGTACGAGGGGCGGCGGCGCGTGTTTATCCTCGATGACGTCGAGCGCTTGACCGACGGCGCCGCCAATGCGATGCTCAAAGTCCTCGAAGAGCCGCCGCCCTACGCCACGTTGATTCTACTGGCGCATACGGCCGGTGACATTATGGCCACGATTGTGTCGCGTTGTCAGCAACTCAAGTTGCGCCCGGTGCCCCGAGCGACGATTGCTGAGTGGCTGTACCACCAGCAGGTCGGCCAACACGATGCAGGGGTATATG
>VGPG01000036.1 GCA_016875555.1 Chloroflexota bacterium
CTTCGTAGAGGACGATCAGCACCCCGCCTACGTAATTGTCGGGCTCGACACCGAGGTCACCTACGCCAAACTACGTCAAGCCACCTTACTCATCAGCGCCGGCGCCAAGTTTATCGGCACCAATCCGGATGTCTCGTTGCCAGTCCCCGAGGGGTTAGTACCCGGTTGTGGCGCCCTCTTGGCGCTCCTGTCAGCGGCGAGTGGCGTCCAACCGTTTATCATCGGCAAACCGGGTCCGACCATGTTCCACATTGCCACCGATGTCCTCAAGGCCGACCCACGCAAGACGTTGACCATCGGCGACCGCCTCGACACCGACATCGCTGGCTCGCTTGCTGCCGGGATGACCGCCGGCCTCGTGCTCACCGGCGTCGTCACGCGCGACGATGTGGCGGCGTCGACCATCAAGCCCGACGTCGTCTACACCGATCTGCCCGAGTTGGTCAATCAATGGCAAGTTGCACTCGCCAACCGTTAGAATACAACACCGCCCTGCAGAACAACTGCAGGGCGGTGATTTTTTGTCTTTTCTTAGCCGCGACGCGTCAAGTACAGGCCCAAGACGATGGCCATCGTCCCAATTATTTCACGTACTGTGATAGGGTCACCAAGAATCAAGTATGCAGAGATGACTCCACCAGCCGGAAGCAAACTCGTATAAATACCAGTTCGGGTTGCACCGACTTTGACGACGCCGTTGTACCACAAAATATACGCCAGAATAATCGAAAGCAACACCGAGTAGGCCATTCCACCCCACCCCTGGATGGTTACACTCCCCCAATCAACCGTCAGCGTCTCAGGGATACCGATAAGCATAATCGGGATACTGCCGATGCTTAATGTCCATGCAGTCACCTTGAGTGGCGAGTACTTCGCTAATACTGGGCGCGCACCGATGGTGTAGTAGGCCCAACACATGGCCGACAAAATGGCCAGGATGTCGCCCAGAATGCTGGCTTGTGTCATCGTATCCCCGTTAAAGAGGATGATAAAGACGCCCACAAATGATAAGACGATGCCTGTCCACCCGATTGATGACAGGGTGTCCGTACATCGTAGTTGGCCAATCAAGGCCACCCAGATGGGCGTAGTTGCCACTAACAAGGCGGTATTCGCCGCGCTCGTCAGATTCAATCCGATGACAAAGAAGAGCTGATACCCGCTACTTCCGATTAAGCCGACTAGGGCCACAGTACGCCAGAGCGTACGGTCGATGCGCAAGTCTTTTTCGATGAACCATACAATCAATAACATCAAAAGTGGCGTAAACATGAAGCGCACCGCATTAAATGCGAGTGGCGGCATGCTCTCAAAGGCAGACTTTACGATTGCCATGTTGGCTGACCAAATCACGATGGTAGCCAACAGGCCAAAATCACTCCACGTAAACCGTTGCGGCGCAATACTCACAAAGCCACTACTTTCTTCATACGTCCATGAAACGTAAGCATCATACACGAATCACGCCCCACATGCATATACATGCACATGGAGCGTGATGGAACACGATGTAATCAGCCGAGTAACTAGCGACGACCCTCTTGCTTAATGGCATTCATAAAGCCCTGCACCGACAAGAAGCCGGGGCGTGGACTCCAGTCCGGGTTCAGAATACCGAACGAGGCCTGCTCGTGCAACGGCTGGTCTTGCGCGCCCCATAGCACGGCAAAGTTCATGTTCCACAAGAACATGTTACCCAACCAGGGATCGCCGTTCGGCTCGCGATAGTTGAAGTAGGCGTACTTGAGTGCACCCAGAATATACTCGCCTTGCTCATCGAGTGAGACCTGATTGCCGAACTCATACCCGGGGGTCTCGTTCTCTGTGGCCCAGCCGTACTCGGTAATCCAGATCTGATGATCTCCGACACCCTCTTCAATCATGAACTTACGCACGTTCTCAACGTGCCGGAAGTAGAAGGTCGGATGATCGGTCCACCCTTCGGCAGTGCTCGGGTTATCGGGCCACATCGTCTCTGGTGGATTCGCAGAACCACCGGGATGCACGGCTTGCACATCGAAGTAGTCTTTGATAAGGCCGTCCTTGTAACGATACATCTCACGGAAGTAGACTTCGTCAGCAACAGCCAGACTTGGATCCGTGATACCCGAGGATGACGGCGCGCCTGACAGCACAATGGTTGATGGCTCAACCGCCTTAATCCGCTTATACGACTCCACGAGTAGTTCCACGTACCGACCCGCATCTTCTGGTACGACGCGACCGCCGTTTTCGTGAGCCAAGTTCTGTTCATTCCAGATTTCTACGGCTTTGATTTTGGTGCCGTAGCGCTGCATCATTGCTTCAACAAAGTTGCCCAGTGCCACAGGGTCTTCTGGCATACCGTTGTTTTCGCTGTAGAACGTCGGCGCCTGCACAATGCTGATGAGCAACTTCAGGTTGTGTACATTCACATCCTCAACGATGCCATCAAGTTCGCCCCACTTGTAGTCACCAGGTTCCGGACCTTCAATGTCTTTCCAGACGATTTGTTGCCGTACCCAGTCGAACCCGGCGATGTTTGTGAGTGCCAATACACGCTCACGGTCGGTATAGTAGAGGTGATTTACAATACCGAATTCCATGATATCAGTGCGAAGTGGAACTTTACCGGTTGTCGGCACAGCGGTCGCCGTTGGTTCGACAACCGCTGTGGGCTCGACCACAGCCGTCGGCTCCGGTGCTTTGGTGGCATCAGCAACGACCGTCGCTGTGGCAAAGTCAACAACCGGCTCAGGCGTGGGCTCCGTGGCTGCCTCACCACCACACGCCACCAAGAGTGGCACAATCAAACTCAGTACCAACCATCGATGCAAATTACCCAATCGCTTCATACATATACTCCAGCATGCTGGGACAACAAAATACTTTCCCGTACACGAGGGCACGCATGGCGTGCCCTCCCCAAAAAGGTACTTGCATAGTAACACAAGTTTATGGCACTATCGCTTCAAATATGCCTTAATTGCGTTATATGCTGGGCGTGGACTGTAATCTGCATTGATGATGCTATACGCATAGAAGGGATCTTCGCCGTAGCGGCCAGTCTTCTTCTTGGCGATTTCATCCGACACCGAGTAGTTCAGATTCCACAAGAACAATCCCGTTAACCACGGGCTATACTTGGTGTTTGCCAATTCCAGCGACTGCACAATATACTGTGCTTGCTCTTCGTATGAGGTCTGATTACCAAAGCGATAATTCTGAGTGTGGTTTGGCGTGGCCCAACCATACTCAGTTACCCACATCGGCTTGTTGATGCCGTATTTGTCCATGCGCGCTTTGACATCTTCAACACGACAGAAGAAGAACTCACTGTTGTTCGTCCAACCTTCAGCCGGGCTCGGCTTGCCACCCGGACACGTATCAGCCGGATTCGCCGCACCACCGGGGTGCGCACCAACAATGTCTACGTGTTGCTTAAAGCGTGGATCACTGAACATCTGCTCAAAAAACACCAGGTCTGACATGGCCACGCTTGACAAGTTGGTCTCGGTCGATGATGGCCCTGCCGATACCACATATGCTGCCGGGTCAGCCGCCTTAATCGCTTGTGACGCACCCACCAACAAATCCATGTAATATGCGGCACCTGCTACACGACCACCGTTTTCGTGCGCAAGATTTGGCTCATTCCAGACTTCATACGCATTAATCTTGCCCTTGTAGCGGGTTGCTACTTGCGACAAGAAACTGTTGAAATCGCCGAAGTTCTCACGCCGTGGCATGCCGTCACTGCCGTTGGCCGTGGCCCAGGCCGGTGACTTGGCAACCGTGACTAATATCTTGATGCCCGCTGCATGCGCATCGTTGACTTTGGCATCCAGCTCTCCCCACTTGACCTCGCGTGAAATGTCCTGCTGGAACTTCCAATACACCATGAAGCGCACCCAACCCAAACCGGCATCACGAGTCATCTGCAACGATCGCTTGCGGTCAATACCGCTGTCCTGCTCCGACAAGTTGATGTTGACACCATATGCGATGCCACCCGTGTTCACCGGCTTCGGTGGTGCGGTTGCACCACCATTGTTGGCACCCGACAATTCAGGTGGCAAGGCAGCACCAGCCGTGAAGGCCTGGTTGCTCTTGTGGTTGATGTCGCGGTACTCATTACCCAATAACCCCAACAAAATACGGTATTGTGGGTTCGGCTGATTAGGATGCCACTCCATGCGCTGACGCTCGAAGTACTGCACCCAATAGGTCTTGCCATCGGCCTTGTTGACTTCTTGGAACTGCTCCGATAATGGGCGCCCAAATACCGTCAACCCACCATTGTTGTTATAAAACGTGCGGAATGGTGCCGGTGAGTCGCGCAACGTGTGCTTGCTCACACCGTCGTATGTGCCATCCTTGGGATCCGCTACCGGCTTAAACGGTGTCTCCGCCTGGCGTGATGACACCAGCCGGCTCCCCATCAATCGCCCCTGAATGTAGTACTGCGCCGTGTTGTCTGGATGCTCCTCTAACACCGCACGCTCAAAGTATTGCACCCGATAGAACTCACCTGGATTCGTGAAGCTCTCTTCGATAAATGGCTGTGAAATCGGCATACCGTACACAAACAACGCGTTCGGCGTTGATGTCCACTTCTGATAGAAATAGTTTGAAATCGTATGCCCAGTCTCACTAAAGGTGCGTGATCCTGCAAAGGTGCGTGATGGCGGTACTTCATTCGGACTGTGTGGTACCGCTTGCGTCACACCAGGCAAAATGGTGCCAGCAATAATCACCACCATCAACGTGATTGATGATAATAATCGTCGAAACAAGATGCAATCTCCTTGACTAGTTACACTATTGGCGGATGTTTTGTGAGGGTGCTCCTAACCAATTCCTATTCTATCATACAACATGGTTGTTTGTAACCTTATTGTAATCTGAAATTTAACTGATATCGCATCAAACTTCTTTCATTACAAGAAGATTACAGCAAAATCAGTACGCAGGGATTACGCATGCTATGTCGAAACGAGTGCCCATTCATCATAGAGCGTCTGTAGTTCGCGTTCCAGTACACTATACCGTGCGGCCAGATCAGCGATACGCCTTGGATCGGTCTCTTGTCCAGACAGGGCCAGTGTGATGATACCGCGTTCGCTCTCGAGCACGGCGATTTGTTGTTCGAGCTGTTCACTACGGCGCTGGCGTTTGCGCGCCTCGCGTTCCGCTTCTTTCGAGACGGCCGGTTGCGCAGGCGTCGGCCGACTTGCCGTGGGCGTGCCCTTGGGCACGTTCGGGGTTGCCGGTGTCACAAGCGTCGTTGCTTTTTTGTCGCGCTGTTCTTGTGATTCACGATATTCACTGTAATTGCCGTCAAACACGGTAACAACGCCGTTATCAACAATCCACAGCGTATCAGCAACTGCATCAATGAAGTAGCGGTCGTGCGACACGAACAGCATGGTGCCATCGTATTCGTTCAACACATCTTCGAGTGCTTCACGCGCACCAATGTCGAGGTGGTTTGTCGGTTCGTCAAGAATCAGCAAATTACCACCAATCAGCGTCAACTGCGCAAGTGCGACCCGACCGCGTTCACCACCCGACAAATCGCCGATGCGTTTGAAGACGTCGTCGCCACTGAACAAGAACCGTCCCAAAAACGTCCGTGCTTCGGTCTCTTTGATGGCCGGGCGCACGCGACGCATCTCATCGAGCACCGTATTGTGCATTTGCAGGCCTTCATGTGCCTGTGCGTAGTAGTTTATCTGCACGTTACTCCCTAGGCGTGCATGACCGCGCAGTGGTGGCAACTCGCCGACCAGGGTGCGCAACAACGTCGTCTTGCCGGCACCATTTGGTCCCATCAGCGCAACACGTTGTTGGCGGCGCAGCTCGAGTTCGGGAATCGTGATTAACGTGATGTGCTGTGTGTTGGGCAACACGTAGCCGACTTCGAGGCGTTCAAAATCGAATACCAAATCGCCACCACGTTGATTCGCCTGAAGTGCCAGCGACAATTTGCGCTGTTGCTCCGGGCGACTCATCATACTTTCACTCTTGCCACTCCCGCCTGTCCACCCCTCTTTGAGGCGTTGTAATCGGCGCTCACGACCGCGCGCTTGCGTACTGAGTGTGCTGTTTTTGTAGCGTCGAATAAACGACTCCATGCGCGCGATTTCTTCTTGCTGGGCTTGATACTGCTTCCACATCTGCTCCATGCGTTCAGCCTTGAGTTGCTGATACTTCATGTAGCCTCCCGGGTAGTCGCCATCAAGGCGCCCATGGGCGATTTCGAGCGTGCGGGTGGTCACACGATCAAGGAAGTAGCGGTCATGCGAGACCACCATCAGCGTGCCATCCCACTGTTTCAAGAAGTATTCAAGCCACTCAAGCGCGGCCAAATCAAGATGATTTGTCGGCTCGTCAAGGAGGAGAATGTCGGGACTCGACAACAAAATAGCCGCAAGCGCGGCGCGCGTTTTCATGCCGCCTGAAAACTGGGCCAATACCATCGGCCCGTGGTAGGCCGGGTCAAACCCCAAGCCGGTCAAAATGCGCTCTATGGTGCGCTCTATGTCATACCCGCCAGCGTGCTCGTAGCGCGACAACAAATCGCCGTAGCGCTCCATGCGCTCAGCCCATTCGGAGTGATTAGTATCAGCAATCGCCGTCTCAAGCGTCGTCATCTCGCGGTGCATGTGGTAGAGATGTTCAAGCGCCTCGTCAAGAAGTCCTCGCAGGGTCTGCCCCTCATCAAAGCGTGATTCTTGCGCCAAATACGCCATCCGCACACCACGTGCGGGTACAATCGCACCTGTGGTGGCACTTTCTTCACCAGCGATAATCCGCAGTAGTGTGCTTTTGCCTGCCCCATTGACGCCCACGATTGCCACACGGTCGCCACGCGCCACGTTAAACGACACACCCGAAAAAATATGCTCAGCACCAAAGTACTTGCTCAGGGTGTGCACTTGTAAAATCGACATATCTGTGTTTCTTCTGCAATGAACTGGCTACGCCAACGGCGTAGTGGTGGCGGATGACGGCGGTGATTGGTCATCGCGGTTGGCGAGCATCGCACCCAGCAATCCCCCCAACACCGAGAACGCCAGCGCAATCAACCCCAAAAAAATACCAACCCCGGCCATCACAAACGAGATAATTCCCATGATGGACATCATCATGCCCCGGTCAATATCAGCATCTGGTTGCATGCGCTCCATCTGGCGAAATGCCTCGTTCATGGTCACTGCATCGAGCGAGTTGCTGATGACGAGCCCCATGACAACCCAAAACAACGTGACTCCGGCCAACGCACCTGCACCAGAAATTAATCCGGCCATCAGTGCTTGATGACGCGCACCACTCCCCTCATGCCAGTAGCTCGCAAAAAACCCTGCCACGACGGCAATAATCAAGGCGGCAAATGGTGCCGCACAACATCCAATAAGGGCAACCGGAGAACCACCCAAAAATACGAACGGCACGAAGCCAAGAAGTGTGGCAATGACAACGGTAATCAACTGCGGCAACATGAACAACAGTCCAGATTTGCTCCCTGCGCTCATATAGACCCCTCGTACAATACACTTTCTCTGTATTATAACGAATTGTCGCATATCAACGCATCACAGCCACGCCATACTCATGAACTCCTTACCTACTCGAAACTCCTACTCCCGGACATGTCACGCCGTGCTTCAATTACATCAGGCAGACGATTGAGTCGATCAATCAGGCGCGTGAGCTGCTCAACACTCTGAATGCGCACAATCACACGCAACATCGAAATATTCGCTCGGCGCGTTGGCACCTGCTCAACCACATCGATGTTGATACTCGCATCTGCAATCGTGCTCGAAATATCGCGCCACAAACCGACACGATCCCACGATTCAATTTGGAGTGGGACCAAGAATCCGAGTTTGGGTACTGAGCCACCCCACGTCACCGCCACAATTCGATTTGTATCAGGCTCGTTCAAAATATTATGACATTCAGCCCGATGGACCGTCACCCCACGCCCACGTGTCACGTAGCCGGCAATTGGCTCACCAACCACCGGACTACAACAGCGCGCCATGCGCGTCAACATGCCATCTAATCCACGCACCCGGATGTCCGCACTATCGAGCGTGCTTTTGCTCGGTGTTGAGGGCATGGGTGGATCGATCGGTTCTTCGTCGCGCATCTGGGTGGCCAAGATTTTTTGCGCCAACATTCGCGCCGACAGTTCGCCGTTGCCGATTTGTACGAGCATGTCGTCCACCGGTTTGATGCCGGCAATCGTGGCGGCATCGTCGAGTGATACGACCAACCCGAGACGCTTGAACTCCTTTTCGAGCATCTCCCGACCAGCCGCCAAATTATCGCCACGATCAGCGCGCTTGAAGAATCGTCGGATATGCGCCCGCGCACTGACCGTCTTGACGAAATTCATCCAATCGCGACTCGGTCCCGTTGCATTGCGCTTGGTCATGATTTCGACCATGTCACCTGTCGCAAGATGGTGATCGAGTTGCACCATGCGATTGTTGACTTTGGCGCCCACACAACTATTACCCACATCCGAGTGAATACGATAGGCGAAGTCTACTGGTGTCGAACCAAGTGGCAAGTCGATAATTTTGCCCCGTGGCGTAAAAACAAAGACTTGTTCTTCGAGAAAATCGCTTTTGAGGCGCTCGACAAACTCCGTGGCATCAGCTACTTCGTTGCGCCACGACATCAAACCACGTAACCAGGCAATTTTGGCGTCAAATGTTTGATCAGAACGCTTGTAGCCATCTTTGTAACGCCAGTGCGCCGCGATACCATGTTCAGCCACTTCGTGCATGTCGTGCGTGCGAATTTGTACTTCACACGGTTGCCCACCGGGAATCAAGACGGTAGTATGCAGAGACCGATAGAGACTCTCCTTGGGATTCGCAATATAGTCATCAAATTCACCGGGAACAGGAGGCCACGTCGTGTGTACCAATCCGAGCACTTGATAACACTCGGGGATAGAGTTGACAATGACACGCACCGCGAGTTGGTCATAAATCTGCTCAATGCGCACCCCTTTACGCTTCATTTTGCGATAAATGGAGTGAATATTCTTGGGGCGACCCGTAATTTCTGCGACGATTTTTTCGTGGGTGACTAACTCGTTGAGGCGTTCCATCACACGCTGGACGGTTTTTTCACGCACATCACGACGCATCGCCAACTGCCGACTAATCTCTTGATAGCGCTCCGGTTCAAGAATGGCAAATGAACGATCTTCGATCTCCCACTTGAGTTGACCGATACCGAGGCGGTGTGCGAGAGGCACATAAATTTCCATGGTTTCATGAGCGATACGTCGTTGTTTATCGGGATGCGTTGCATGAATGGTCCGCATGTTATGCAGTCGGTCGGCCAACTTCACCAAGACGACGCGCGGATCATTGGCCATCGAGACAAACATTTTGCGGTAGTTCTCGGCTTGTGCTTCTTCTTTGGGACGAATCTCAAGTTCCGAAAGTTTGGTCACACCATCCACCAAAGACGCTATTTGCATACCAAAGTACGCTTCGACCTGTTCATAGGTAATCGCTGTGTCTTCGATGACATCGTGGAGCAATGCGGCAATAATCGTTTCGGCATCAATATGCAAATCAATTAACACGTTTGCTACGGCAACTGGATGCGTAATATATGGCTCTCCAGAGGCACGTTTTTGATTGGCATGCGCCATGAACGCGATGGCGTATGCAGCCCGAATAAGATGAATGAAATGATCAATATTCGGGTCGTTCTGTGCAATTTCGCGGAAGCGCACACACAAATCATTGGCAGTCACCGAGTACATCAATGATTCATCAGGATGCAACGCTGGGGTGTTGGCCACCATACTTCCTGATGGTTGAATTGTGTCATCACTCATGGCCGACCTCCGTGTCCCTTCGGTTCACCGCTACGATGTTTCAACGTCATCAAATATACCACCAGCCGCCGCATCGAATGTCTCGACATACAATGCTGGCACGCCAGGGTTCAACCCGGGCGATAGAAACGTCGCTACCGCACTCCCATTGACCACAAAGGTGTAGACGTCATTTTGTACGTCAAACGAGATTTGATTTGGCGCATCAAGTCGAATCGCCGCGTTTGTCGTGATATCGTACACGACACTCCACTGATCACCATCCGAACGAAAGCATCCAACACGTTGTTGCGGACTTATCCAGCATGCCACATAATCGCGCGTTTCGTCTGCACGATAATGAAAGCGCAACGCCACACCCACACGCGCATCGCCATCAAACGTTATTGCGGTTTGGAGACGTTGGTTCAATCGCGGTGTTTCGGCCGGTGCACTCAAATAATAGCTTTCAGCCATCCGCAAATACAGCCGGTAGACGCCATCTTGAATGGTAATCGCCCGGCGCAGATCATCACCAATAAACCAACGCCCATCATCACGATCAAATGCATCACGCGTGTACGGCGCAGGCGTCGCTGATGGCACTGGCGTCACCGTGGGGAGCGGAATCACCGCTAATGACGCCTGCATTGCGGCCACCGACGGCAGCACCATGGCCTTATCGCTCTCAGGGACGCTCATTACAATGATGGCCACGCCATCAGCAAAACGATGAGCACTCACCCACAACCACATAGGAATCTGCGTACCTTCGCGATTGACTCCTTGTCCTTGCGCCTCGCCACGAATCATCCCCGCATCAATGCGTTGAATATCGCCGACCAGTTGTGCATCAAGTTGCACGAGTGCATCGCGCAATAACTGCACATGCGCCTCGTCATTGATGTAGGTGGGGCTACCGATGAGCATCAACGACAGCAAACCGCGTTGCCCTGGTGCATTCCATATCCATAGGCCACGACCCGCATCAATGTGGCTTTCTGATGCCCAATCTGTTGGCACCTCAAGGCCAATTCGGCCGTCAGGTGTGTTCCACCGTACTAGGCGAATCGGTTGTAGGGTGGCCACGGCAGGTGCACCAATCACATCTGCTGCCACCAGCGGTGTTGGTGTCGCAACGCGCGGTGCAACGACCGTTGTTGCACAGCTACAAAGGAACACCACACTACAGACTAATTGTCCAAGTCGTAACCACGTCATCGTTTTCACATGCACATTATACGGGTGAACGCCGACATGCACATGCAGGCTCGATTACAAAATCATCTTGTCGAGTTGTGCTACGATAGACACAATGTTTCCACTCAGACAAGACCGAGTACCTATGCAAAGCCGTTGGAACGATAGCGACACGCAACAATTCACCACCGCACTTGACTTCCGTATCTACACGTCGCGACTACTCGGTGCAGACGCATCGTTGGTATTACACGGTGGTGGGAACACGTCCGTCAAAGCACAATACACAACCTTGTTTGGCGACCACGAGACGCTACTCTACATCAAGGGGAGTGGTCATGATTTGGGGACCATCGATCAGCGCGGATTTGCACCAGTCCGACTCAACGAACTCGTGCGCATGGCCCAACTCCCGACCCTGAGCGACGCTGACATGGTCAACGCCATGCGTTGTGCCATGATTGATAGCAGTGCCCCGACGCCATCGGTTGAGGCCATCTTGCATGCAATTATCCCGGCCACGTTTGTTGATCACACCCATGCCGATGCCGTGTTAACCATCCTCGATACACCGCATGCCGAGCAATACGTACGCGACATCTACGGCGATCGACTCCTCATCATCCCCTATGTCATGCCTGGATTTGCCCTGGCACGACAGTGTGCATTGCAACTTGCCAGCGAGCTCAAACCGCACCACGAAGGGCTGATTCTGCTCAATCATGGCATTTTTACGTGGGGCGATGACGCGCGAAGCAGCTACGAGCGCATGATTCACTACGTCGATTTGGCCGAGCAATTTGTCAACGCCCGCATAAATCGCCACGTCCCACCCGCACCACCCCTCCCGGCAATGCGTCAAGCACGTGCGCAATTACGCGCTGCCATCTCGCACGTCATGGGGGCTCCCGTGGTCACCGTACCGCGACACACCGACACCACGGCCGCGTTCGTTGCGCGCACAGATGTGCACGATGTCGCACAGCGTGGGTGTGTCACACCCGACCACATCATCCGCACCCGCCAAATTCCCCTGGTAGGGCGCGATGTGACGGCCTATGTCGATCGCTACCATGCATGGTTTGAGCGCTACAAAGCGTATGTCAATGCACCACTCACCATGCTCGATCCGGCACCACGTGTTGTGCTAGACCCGGAGCTCGGCATGCTGACCGTCGGGCGACGTGTACGTGAGGCGGTGATTGCGGCAGACGTGTACAGCCAGAGCATACCGGTCATCACCGCAGCCGAACAACTCGGTGGATTTGCACCGCTCGGCGACGTCGACTTGTTTGCCATCGAGTACTGGGAACTTGAGCAAATCAAACTCAAACTCCTCGGCACGCCACCACGCTTGAGTGGCGAGATAGCCCTCGTCACCGGCGCCGCATCAGGGATTGGGCGTGCCTGTGTCGAGGCCCTTTTGAGTCAAGGAGCGGCGGTCATTGCCCTCGACATCAACCCCAATTTGCCGACCATCTTCAATCGGCCCGATGTGTGTGCACTAGTCTGCGATATCAGTGATGAGCAGGCTTTGATTAATGCGGTTGACACTGGTGTTACCGCCTTCGGCGGTATTGACATGCTCGTTCTAAACGCCGGCATCTTCCCCAAAAGCCGAACCATACAGAGTATGCCGAGCGCCGAATGGCGGCAAACGATGGCCATCAATCTTGATGCCAACGTGATATTGATGCGCGAGTGTCATGGCATGCTCAAACTCGCCCCCAAGGGTGGGCGTGTGGTCGTCATCGGCTCCAAAAACGTCCCAGCACCCGGCCCAGGCGCCGCCGCTTACTCGGCCTCCAAAGCCGCTATCACCCAACTATCCCGCGTAGCGGCGCTTGAGTGGGGCAACGACAACATTCGGGTGAACGTGATACACCCCAACCAAGTATTCGACACTGGTATCTGGAGTGACGATGTCTTAACCAATCGCGCAGCGAGTTATGGGCTGAGCGTCGACGACTACAAAAAGAACAACATCCTACACACTACCATTACCAGCCATGATGTGGCACGGCTCGTGGTAGAGTTATGTGGCGATGTATTTGCCCGCACAACCGGCGCCCAAATTCCCATCGATGGTGGCAATGACCGGGTGATTTGATCGGTTTGAGTTCCTCCAAAGGAGGTTGGTGTGAAGCTGATTGTGCAGATTCCTGCGCTCAACGAAGAAGACCATATCGCCGAGGTCATTCGCCATGTGCCTCGGTCAATCCCGGGCATTGAGGTAGTCGAGGTGCTCGTCATTAATGACGGGAGTATTGATAACACCGTCGCCATCGCCAAAGCGGCCGGCGCTGACCACATCGTCAGTCATACTGCTCGCCGTGGCCTTGCCTATGCCTACCAAACCGGCATTGACACCTGCTTGCGCCTTGGTGCCGATATCATCGTCAACACTGACGCCGATCATCAATATCCCGGCGACGAAATTCCACGGCTCGTTGCCCCAATTTTAGCCAAAAAAGCTGACATGGTCGTCGGCGATCGTCAAGTCCAACAGCTTGAACACTTCTCACCAATTAAGAAGTTTTTGCAGTATGTGGGGAGTGGCGTCGTGCGCTGGGCATCGGGGACCGATGTCCCCGACACCGTCAGCGGATTTCGTGCCCTCTCGCGTGAGGCAGCGTTGCGCACCTTTGTGACGAGTGATTTTTCGTATACGATCGAGGTCTTGATTCAAGCGGGCAAGCGCAAGTTAGCGATTCACCACGTGCCGATTCGCACCAATATCGTGACGCGCCAATCGCGCTTATTTACCAACAATTGGAACTTCATCAAGCGTCAAGCGGCCACCATTGCCCGCACCTACGCCACCTACGAGCCTCTCAAAAGCTTTTCGTACCTCGCAACGCCATTCTTGCTGGCAGGACTGATTCTGCTCGGCCGCGCCGCCTACGTCTATGTCGGGCGCAACTTCTTTGGGCTCGAAGCCACCAACGATCAAGCCTTGAGCGTCGGCAGTACTGCCTTGATTATCGGCTTTATCATCTTTTTGTTTGGCGTGATTGCCGACCGTATTGGTGGCTTACGACGTGTCGAAGAAGAAGTGCTCTACCGCTTGCGTCGGGCTGAGATTGAACGCATCACACACACCTCACCCTCCGAAGACGCATAATTATCATGGCGGTGTGAACGCACGCACATCCTCAGCAATACCGCATACCGCCATCTGTGCACACACGCATCGGGTGGCACTATGTATCAGATTTGATTATGTCGCCATACTCCTGTACTATACCCAAACACGTTCAGTTCTGAGCTTCATATCGTAGGAGTCCCCATGAGAGAGATTTTGCGTCGCGTTGCCATTGCCTCATTGATTGCCGCCGTACTCAACGCCATCGTGTTTTTTGTTGCAACGCAACTCAGTGGCCCACTCGTGGTCACCATGCCTGATGCAATGGAACTCACCGTTGCACAGCCGTTGATTTTTACGATGTTGTTGGGAGTGCTCGGTAGTGGCGCTGTAGGCTATCTTGCGCTCCGCACCGCACACCCAAAGCGCACCTGGGTCATCGTGTCAATTGTCGCGTTAATTGTGTATGGCGTACCACCATTTGCATCGGCTGGTATCGTAACCGCACTCTGGTTTAACGTCATGCATGCGGTCGCCGGTATCATTCTCATCCCCGCCGTTGCATCCGCATTACCTGAAAACAGCCAAAAATAGCCACAAACATCCCCGGTACCCATGTCGGGTACCGGGGGTACGTGCTACACCGCTGCCGATGCTGTGGTCATATACGGCTCAAAAAACGCCTCAATGTGCGCCCGCGCTATATCGGAGTTCTCCGAGCGGTGCACTGACTCGCGCAACTTGGCGGCGCCTGGTAGCCCCACGCCAAACTGGCCAATCAACTGTTTGATTTTGTTGAGGGCCATGCGCTCACCAATCTCGGTACGCATCAGCTCAAGGTAGCGCACCAAGAATTCGCACTTGTCAGCAGGTTGTGGCACAAACGGCGTTTCACCACGGCGCAACTGGGCGATTTGCATGAACAGCCACGGGTTCTCCATGGCGCCACGCCCAATCATGATCCCGCTAGCGTTGTACACCTCAAGGCGCCGCAAGGCCTCGTGGGCGTCTTTGACGTCACCTGATCCAATTACGGGGATTGATACCACTTGACGCACCTCGGCCACGCGACTCCAATCCGCCAATCCGGTATACAACTGGGCACGCGTACGCGGGTGCAAGGCCAACGCCTTAATACCGGCGGCCTCAGCCATGCGCGCAGTATCGAGGTAATTGAGGCTGTTGTCATCCCAGCCGGCGCGGTATTTGAGCGTCACTGGGATCTGCACGGCCGCAATCACGGCTTTGATGAGCTGCTCCATCTTGCACAAATCTTTGAGTAAGGCTGATCCATGCCCACCACCGGTGACTTTGGGCGATGGACAGCCACAGTTAATGTCAAGGATGTCAGCCCCAATCTGCTCGACTTGCTTGGCCGCATTGGCCACCAAATCAGGATCATTACCGCTCAACTGAATGGTAATCGGGCGCTCCTCAGGCAAGAACTCGAGTTGATTGTGCCGTGCCCGCGCCTTAGGGCTGACACTGGCCGCATTGGTCATTTCACTCGAGACGAGGCCACAGCCGCCGAGGCTCAGAATCGTCCGACGAAAGATACTATCGGTTACACCAACCATCGGCGCCAGCACGATGTTGGGTCGGATTCGTATATGCCCTACGTGGTATTCGTTGGGTAGATGCTCATATGACATGGTCAAACAACTCCATTGGTAACGCAATCTGTATCAGTATACCAAACCTCGCCAAGGCAACGCAGTATCACAACGATGGTATAATCGACGCATTCATGATTGATATGAGATGCGTATGCCCACACCAACCGTTCACCAACAACAGATGATCGATATTGCCCGTCAGTTAGCGCAATCCTTTGCACCACGCGCCGATGAATTCGATCGGACCGGCGCATTTCCTTATGCGTTTTACCGTGAGCTCCATCAATCCGGCTATCTCAGCTTTGTGGTACCAAGTGAATTCGGCGGGCGTGGTGCATCGCTGTATGGCATGGTCTTATGCCAAGAGGAGCTGGCCAAAGGGTGTGGTTCAACCGCCATGGCCGTCGACATGACTATCCACGTGATTGGCCGCATCGGCGAGATGCGCAATTACCCTGCTGACATTTATGCCCATATCTGCCACGACATTGTCACCAATGGCGCATTAGTCAATGCCGTCGCCAGCGAAAAAGACCTCGGTAGCCCCTCGCGCGGCGGGTTACCGGCCACCATCGCCACCTGGGATGGTGCACAGTGGCGCATCAACGGCCACAAACTCTTTGTCAGCATGGCACCAGCCCTCAACTACCTGATCACCGCTGTGGCACTCCCATCAAGCGATGCTATGCCAAATGGAGGGACCGCTAATGCGATTGTGCGTGGCGAAAGCAGTGGGCTCGAAATCGTCGATACCTGGAGTGATGCACTCGCACTCCGCAGTAGTGGCAGTGGTGACATCATCTACCACGACGTCGCTGTTGATGACGCCTGGGTGATTGATCGTAAAGCGCTCGGCACGCCGGCACCGATTGAACCACCGACTGGCATGGCCTGGTTTGCCTTGACGCTCGCCGCCGTCTACTTGGGCATCGGTCAAGCAGCCCTCGATGGCGTGGTCAATTACGCCAAAACGCGCATCCCCACCGCCCTCAGCAAACCAATTGCCACGTTGCCACTGATTCAACGGCGCCTCGGCGAGGCGAGTATTCCCCTTCAAGCCGCCCGCGCCTTGTTACACGACGTCGCCGCCACCTGGAGCAACGATCCGGCGGCGCGGATGCACCTTGGGCCACGCATTGCGGCGGCCAAATATGCTGCCACCAATGCGGCCGTCGTGGCAACCGATCATGCGATGCGCGCGGCCGGTGGGTTTGGCATTACACGCGATCTGCCACTTGAGCGCTTCTTCCGCGATGCCCGGGCTGGCCTGACACACCCACCCAACGACGACGCCGCTTTGGAGCTTGTCGGCAAAAACTTGTAGCACCCCATACAAACGGGCGCCGCACACATACGTGTGCGGCGCCCATTATTCTTC
>VGPG01000037.1 GCA_016875555.1 Chloroflexota bacterium
GCTGCAACGCTGATTCTAGCAAATGCGTTGTAATCGACGCTCCAACTATAGCCAAACTGGTGATAGTAGTGCGGAATGCCGGTGATTGCTTGCATGACATCGCCGCGGGCAGCGCTTTTGGCATGCAAGAGCTCAAAAATCGCTCGAACCAAGCCACGTTGTCGCACTTGACTGTCACTACAGACCAATTCGGGGCGCCCGACGTTGAGCGGTATGTCGTCGTATTCGAGTGGTTGACTCAAGAGTGCTGCCGCTGCCACAATCTGGTTATGGCCATCAACCACGACTGCAACATCATCTGCTCGACATAACGGGTGATTGTTGCTCGTGAGATCATGCGCATACCCGACCACATTCGGGTTCTCCATCTGTTCGTTTTTGAGATAAAACGCCTTCGCGGCGAGTTGAGCATAGTCTGCGCCATCGTCTGGTGTTGCCCAGCGCAGACGATACCCGTCGCCGAGGTCGCGTTGATAATCTGGATTTAGTGCATCCATGCTGCCTCAATTCAAGTGTAAAAACCACGAAGGTTGGGTGGGGAACAGGATACCTAACAACTGCTCAGTCGTAGCATCTGCCCACACCTCGTGATGCCAGGCTTTGATTTGCCGAAAGCTCTTGCGCCCAAAAATCTGGAGCATAAATGCCCCAGGTGGATACGCACCATTGGTGCCCTCGCCCATCAACGGTGGTCGCGTGTTTTTGCAGGCGACGAGTTGCCCTGCCTGCCAGCTCATTGATACGCCTTTGCCATAAAAAGAGAGATGCACGTCGCCGCTAAAGCCACACATGCTACTGTGCGATAGACGTCGCTCGAGCACGGGCCGAAGGCTTTCTAGTATATAGGCATAATCAGCCACACGCGTATACCAGGCATAGACGGGCTCGCTGGTATGCGGGATGCCGAAAGTGAGCTGCTGGCGGGCAGCGTGGCCCTCGTCGAGCATTATAATCACGCCAGTCAGTTCGCTGACTTTGTGCGGATTACGAATGGCAATCTGGTCACGAATCTGTGGCAACGCATGCAACACTGGCAGTGCATACTGATGCCAGGCACACGTTGGTGCGAGGCCCCAGGCCCAGATAATCATGTTTGTGTCCCAGTTGCTTCGCCCGAGGATGAGATAGCCGATGACGCGTTCATCTTGGTAGATCAAAAATGGGGTTAAGACGTTGTATGAAGTGGATTTGTCCACCAAAAAGGTGAAGTAGCTGTGTTCAATAGGCGTGGTAATCATGTGTCGGCCACTTAAGCGATCGGCGTCGTACAAGCGCACGAATGTGGCGTATTGATCAACGGTCGCACGCCGAATCGAAACCTCGAGCGTTGGTTTGGCTGGCAACGAGGCGAACGGTACGTTGGCATAGGCCTCGGCGTCAATCCCGTAGTCGTAGCCGAACTTACGATAAAAGTAAGGGATACCGGTGATGCCTTGGAGGTGATCGCCACGGGCTTCGCTCTTTGCGTGGAGGAGCTGAAAGATATGGCGCACAAATCCTCTGTTGCGGACATGCTCTGCACTTGCAACGGACTCAGGGCGGCCGAGCGTGATGTGAATGCCGGCGTAGTCCATTGGTTGGTGCATCAATATGGCCCCAGCAACTACCTGATCGTTAGCATCGACTACCACCGCAAGATTGCGCCAATGCGATTGCGGATGGTACTCAGATGTCTGCTCATTGCCGTGCAGGTACATCGCTTTGCTGAGGGGATCGTTGGCGCTGCTACGAAAGACGCGCATGCACAACTCGACATATCCTGGTATATCAGCTGGCGTAGCCCAGCGCACCATGTAGCCGTCGCCAAGGTCTTGACAATAGCGCTCGTCGTATAACTCCATAATTGCTCCGTCAGTTAGATCGGGAGTTGGCCGAATTGTCCGGCCAACTGTGATGGACCAAATTCATTGCGTGTGATGCTCATCAGCACATCGTCGTAGTGTGTGCCATTAAACACCTTACCGTCGGGGATGCGGCCGGTTTCACGAAAACCTGCTGCCTCATAACTTTTGCGCCCACGTTCGTTGAAGCTGACGAACCACAGGTAAATGGTGTGCAAATCCAAAAACGTAAAGCCGTAGTCGCACATCAAGCGAATTGCCTCACGACCATAGCCGCGCCCCCAGTAGCGCTGGTCGCCGATAGCGATACCAAGCTCGGCGCGGTTGTGCGGGCGCCGGATATCCATCAGACTAATGCTGCCAATCGGCTGGTCAGTGGCGCTGTCCACGATGGCGAAGTGCTGGTTGGTTGGTGAGTGTTTGACATAATTATCAAACCACTCTTGTTCTTGGCTCAGCGTAAACGAGCGCCCACTCATGCCGAGGTAGGCGGTCGTCTCGAGTTGGCTGAACCATTGGGCCAACATTGGCACGTCACTAGCCAAAAAATGACTGAAATAGATGCGCTGACTGCGCAAAACCACAGGGCGTACGACGGTCATATCATTCTCCTGCGCTTATTCTTCGCCGTGATAGAGGCGCATATAACTCTGGTAACGGGCTGGGTGAATCTCGCCGTGTTCGACTGCGGCACGAATCGCACACTCGGGCTCGTGCTCGTGACTACAATCAGCAAATCGGCATTCGTCGAGGAACGGACGAAACTCGCGGAAGCCGTATTCGAGGTGGTTTTTGGGGATCTGCCACAAACCGATTTCACGAATGCCGGGTGTGTCAGCGACATACCCGCCGCCGCTAAGTGGGATGAGTTGGGCCACGGTGGTGGTATGGCGGCCCTTATTCACGGCCCCCGAGACTTCGCCAACAGCGAGTGCCAAATCTGGGTTGATGGCATTGAGCAGAGACGACTTGCCGACGCCCGACTTGCCCGTGACAACGCTGATATGGCCGGGGAGCCATGATTGCACCTCGGCGATGCCTTGGCCTGTGTGCGCGCTGACGGCACACGCATGATAGCCAATATCACGATACATGGCGAGTGCGGCGTCAGCCTGCGCCGCGCTGACCAAGTCGGCTTTGCTGGCGACAATCCGCGCCTCGATATCGTTGTACTCACAAATGAGCAAGTAGCGATCGAGCATGCGTGGGTGAAACTCAGGCTCTGCCAAGGCTACCACGATGATGGCAATATCAATATTGGCGGCAATCAAATCTTCTCTCACCTTGCGTGGCCCCGATTCAACGCGTGAGAGTCGGGTTTTGCGTTCGTACACCTGCTCAACCGCACCATATCCGGGACTAACTTGGATTACCTCGACTTCGTCGCCGATGACGGCGATGTCGCTTTTGTTGTCAATCTTTTTGAGTCGGCCGCGTAAGCGACATTCGAGTACGCCCTGCTCCGTTTCTACCCAATAAAAGCCACTTTGGGCTCGCAAAATAAGACCGCGCATTGATCCTCATGTTCATCGTTACAAAACAAAAAAACCGCTCAACACTCTAAAAGTGCATGCGGTTCAACAAAAAACCGCAGGCGCTACGCCTGCGGTCGAATATCGTATACGGTGATATTCAGCGATGCAGGCACAAAAGGACACGAACAACTGCTGATACTGATGTATTCATGGGACTGTCCTTTCTGCACAAACACGCGAATGTGCATAAGCATAGCACGCATACGCAATCACTGTCAAGCAGTACATGCCATTTGATGGCAAATGTAATCGACTAACCCCCGGTTATCGCCAGCCGATGCAACACTACGGCTACTATCACCATTGCAATCGTCAAACTGCGCGCTTGCTGTGATGCCATAAATAATTGTGGTATGACCCAAATGATACTAGCAGTGACCAAGAGTGCCACGATGCCGTAGACGAGATGGAGTGGATTGGTGAGCGGTTGACTAAGCCAGATGACCATGATGACGCCGACAACAATCTCGCTCGCCATCAACAACGCCCAGATGCCGCGAATGACGTGCGTGCGTGCGCTAAGATGCCCGCCACGCCACCAGTCAAATGCAGCACTGCAGGCAACAATTGCTGTCATGATGCTAATGGTACTCAGGAGTTGCTCGTGGAGCAGAATCATGCGCATACGTTACCTCTCGACGCTGATTTTGGGGCAGAGGTCAAACAATGGGCATTTGGCACACTGTGGGGTGCGCGCATGACAAATCTGTCGACCCAGATTGATGAGGTGGACGTGGAAGGCGTACTTTTCGTGATCAGGAATAGCAGTATGCAAGAGATGATGCGCTTTCTCGGCGTTGGTGGTATCAACGATACCGAGGCGTGCTGAGACCCGACCGACGTGTGTGTCAACCGGCATAAACGGCATGCCATAGGCAAACATGAGGGTACAGGCGGCGGTTTTGGGACCAACGCCGGGGATATTTACGAGCCACTTGAACGCATCTTCGGTGGGCATCTCAGTGAGGTGGTCGATAGAGTAGCGCCCTGTGGTGTGGTAGAGATACTCGAGGAGCTTCTGGATATGCTTGGCTTTGTTATGTGCCAACCCTGCAACTCGGATTGTGTCGACAAGTTCAGTAAACGACGCGTTGCGCACATCATCCCAGCTCATGTAGCGCTGTTGCAGGTTGGCAAATGCGCGACCACTGTTTGTGTCGGTTGTACTTTGCGAAAGAATTGTTTGCACGAGTTCGTCGAGTCCATCGCGATGTTGGTGCCATATTCGTTCACCAAAATGGCTATCGAGCCGTCTGAGTACGGTCAGGATGCGTGATATTTGAGTCATAGTGTATGTGATGGTATGGTATGATAATTGTTAACCAATACCACTATAGCATTGAATCGTCGAGTGTAACGCATAGTTGCGTATCGACGCTTTGACAGATGGGGCATCTGTGACTGATCGTGATCGTCGTATTTTGTTCGACTTCATCGAGGCATGTGCACTACCTGATTGTCCTGTGTGTACGCTCGTTGCCAAAGCCGAACTACGCACGCTCCAGGTCTACTGTGCAGAAGGCGCAGGGGATGAGTTGCGGCGTGCTGATGTACGTGCTGCGCGCGGTTTGTGTGTGCGCCATGCCACACAAATTCAAGATGCGCGTGATGCCATGGCGGCGGCAGTTACCGCATACGATGTGATGAGTAATTTGCTCCGTGATCTCGACGCAGTCATCAAGGGTGGTAGTGGTTGGTCGCGCAAAAAGATGACCGTACCGCAATCGTGCCCTGTGTGTCTCGATGTGGCTCGTTATACCCGTGCAGTGTGTGCTGGAGTCATTGCCTGGGCTGAAGAGGCAGATTTGTGTGCTGCATTACAACAATCACATGGGATGTGTGCTCCACATCTACGCTGGATGGTTGTGCACACCAAACCTCCTGCTGAGTTTTTGGCAGCTCAACATGTCGCCTGGAGTCGAGTACACGCTGAGGTCGGCGAGTTTGTGCGCAAGCGTGATGACCGTTTTCGGCATGAGGTACAGGCTGGTGAAGGTGATGCGTGGAAACGCGCATGGCGCATTATCAATGGTAATACCGAGGCTCCTGATTAGTTAAACATTCTAAGGAGGCTACATGGAGAACGCATTGCGTGTTCCTACGCGCCGAGAGAGCTGGCTCTACGCCATCGCCAATCTCGGTGGGTCAATTCCGTATCAAGCCTTTGGGGCGGTGGTGTTGTTCTACTACACCGACGTCAAACAACTCTCCCCTGCCGTTGCGGCAATCATCATGACGATTTATGCGGTGTGGAACGCGGTCAATAACCCAATCATCGGACACATCTCGGATCGTACAAATACCAAGTGGGGGCGACGTCTGCCGTATATCCGGTTTGGTGCAATCCCGTATGCAATGGCATTTGCACTTATCTGGCTTGCGCCGTTTGACGGCAAGACGCAACCAACGGAGTTGGCCATCTGGTTTCTGGTGACTATCATCATCTTTGAGGGGCTTGGAACTGCAGTAAGTATGGCGGGACATTTAGCACTGCTCCCAGAAATGTTTCCCACCTTCAAATCCCGCCTAGACGTAGCCGTGCGCATGAACTGGATTCAAACAGCCGGGTTATTCATCGGTGCGGCATTGCCGCCGATTCTCGCCTCCTTACTTGGATACCCACTCATGGGACTCATCTTTGCGTTGGTAGCGTGTACTGCTTATTTCATCGGCCTGCAAGGCATGTTTGAACAGCCGAATTATCAACCGACGCACATTAAATTTGTTGATGCCGTCAAACATACCGTGGTGAATCGGAGTTTTCTGAGCGTGATGACGGCCCAGATGATGCGATTCGTGGCGACGAACACATTAACATCAGGCATGTTCTTCTATGTGAAATATTCGTTAGGCGCAAACCCTGGTCAAACCACCTTAATACTCGCAACTGCGTTTGTGGCTGCAGGGCTCTATCTCCCCTTGTGGCGCCGTTACATCGCTCAGCCGTACGGACCACGCACGGCACTAATGATTGCATACGCCTCCATTGGATTGGCGGTGATTCCGTTGTTCTTTGTGCAAGATTTCAATCATGCATTAATAGTGGCAGCGATTATTGGCTTTCCGGTTGCGGGCATGATTATGCTCGGTGATGTCATCATGTCAGATGTCATCGACGAAGATGAGATGCGCAATGGTACACGTCGCGAGGCCATGTTCTTTGCAGTGAATGGTGCTGCTGTGGCTTTGAGTTCAACAATCGCAGCCACGGGTTTTGGTATTATCAGTACACTCTATGGGTACAATCCCGTACTTGAAGTGCAACCTGAATCGGTAAATGAGGGTTTTCGTGTGTATATGATTGTATTGCCGATTATTGGTGCGATATGTGCCGTAACGGCACTCTCATTCTATCCACTTCACGGCGAGCGTTTGAAGGCAATCCGTGCATTTGCCCAACGTGATTGAATTGTCGACGACGCGCCGTGGGGAGGCTACTCCCCACGGCGCGTTGTTGTTTTAGGCGCCCCAGGTCAGTTTGAGGACGCGCATCCAATTGTCGAAGCACAACTTGCTCAGCTCGGCGTCGCCGTAGCCACGTTTGCGCAAGGCATCGACGAGTACGGGCAACCCGGCTGCATCCTTAATGCCGGCGGGTATGGTGGCACCGTCAAAGTCAGACCCAAGTCCAACACGCTCAATACCAATTCGTTTCACGAGGTAATCGATGTGATCCACCATCGTTTCAACAGGTGTATTTGCATCATTTTTGCCGTCTTCGCGCAGAAAGACCACCGCAAAGTTGAGCCCAACCATGCCGTCCGAATCCTTGATGGCGTCGAGCTGTTTGTCGGTCAAGTTACGTGTCGATTTACTCAAATTCCAGACGTTTGAATGGGTTGCGACGAGTGGGTGTGTGCTTATTTCCGCCACATCCCAGAAGCCTTTTTCGTTCATATGTGACAAGTCAATCATGATGCGCTTTTGATTGCACGCTTTGATGAGCTCTTTACCAACGTCGGTTAATCCTGGGCCTGTGTCTGGTGAATGATTATGTCGGAACGGAACACCTTCAGCGAAGATGGTTTTGCGGCTCCACACTGGCCCAATCGACCGCAACCCTGCCTGATAAAAGACTTCAAGCGCATATAAGTTTTCGTCGATTGCCTCAGCACCCTCGAAGTGCAAAATGCCGCTCATTACCCCTGCATTGCGCGCGGCCATGATGTCTGCAACGCTCCGAACTACGCGAAAATCACCGTGCGACTCTCGTTCGAGTTCGAATAATTTGGCTGTCATCTTGAGCGCCATGTCCTGTGAGTAGTGATAATCAAGTGACGGCGGCAAGTTGTCGCGATCCATGACAACAGATGCGTTCGGATCACTCGGAATGTAAACTGCAAAGAACCCACCGACAAGTCCGCCACGCCGTGCACGAGTTACATCAATGTGTCCGTGTGGACTTTCAAAAAAATTGTCGTCACTGGCTGTGTCAGCAGTTAGTCGCAACAAAGTGTCATTGTGCCCGTCAAATACCGGTATCGGTGTATTCATCTGCGTTCTCCTCTGCGTGTCAGTACCATGCTACGGTGCTGTCAGGTCGCTGTCAAATGCCATGTGGTAAAATAAGGTAAATTGTATGATGGAGTGATATTCTACATGATTTCCGATGCCTTATTTCCTCTGTTGCGTTGTCCCAGCTGTACATCTACCAATCTTGTAAATCATGCTGATGCAGTGCTCTGTCAAGATTGTCATGTCTCATATCCCAAGCAATCAGGGTATATTGATCTTATGCCGCGTGGTGTTGATTATGACTACGTCTCAAAATACGTCAGTGAAGAAGAGCAACTTGCAGAAGAGCTCGATTATCGTGACTTAGCGCCACCTGTGCTTGCCGCAGGTGTGCGAAACAAGACGACCGTGCGGTTACTCGATCTAAACGCGAACGACGTGTGTCTCGATAATGGATGTGGCAACGGGCGATTTGCCGTGTGGAATGCGCATCTCGTCAAAACTATGGTTGGGAACGATCCTGCCACGATGTTTGCTGATGCGGCGATTGATTCCATCGAGTTAACCAAAGCGGATTCTCGTAATTTACCCTTTGCAGATAATGTGTTTGATAAAGCATTTTCATTGGATGTTCTCGAACACTTCCCGATTGATGTGATTGACGCATATCTTGCCGAACAAGCGCGCGTGTTGAAACCTGGCGGCCGGTTTTTGGCGATGTCAAATACGCGTGAAAAGTCATCTCTGCAACCGTTTGTAGATGCAAGTCGCTGGATTGGCAAACAGTTTGTCAAAGCTGGTGTCTATGATTTTGAGCGAGAAAAGTTGCGTAAATCAGATCACATCAAAGCCCTCGAAACATGGGAAGAGGTCTTGGCTGCATTTGAGCGAGCTGGTCTCAATCCGGTCAAAGTCGTCTTCTGGAACAGCGTGTTCACCAGCTTTGTAGAGCATGTCCTGATGAAACTCGGTGAGGCTTGGGCAGGTCGAAACAAGCAGGGAGACAAGCGTGTCAAGAGTGCAGCGATTAGTGACGGTACCGATCGTGAAATTCGTGCGCGCCGCCGTTTACGTGGTCAATTAGATCGCAAAGGTGGTCTCTATTACGTGCTTAATGGGATTACATGGATGATGGAGCTGGATTTGCGACTCTTCGGTTCTTTACATTCAGGTAGCTATTTTATTGTGGTGGAGAAGCCGCGTCAATGAGCATTCGTCCACTGTACGTTTCACCGACAGGTCGTGGTGGTGTAGACATCGGCATCCAAAACATATTGCGTGCAGTCAAACGTGCAGGACTGACTGACGCTGAGTTGTTGCGCATGCCCGAACGATACAATTTCGCACCTATGCTTTTGCCATATGCGCTCCCACGCGGTTGGTCAGATGCTCGTACAATCATTCAAGCACGCTCACGTGTAGCATTTGCACTTAAGCAACCGGGAATACCACTAGTCACTACGGTGCATCATCTCACCACTGATCCTCGCTTGCAACCGGTGAGTTCTCTCGCACAACGTGTATTTTATCGATTAGTCGAATCACAGTTCGACGGTTGGTCTGTAGCCAAAGCAGATGCAGTGGTCTGCGTTTCAAAGTACACGCAAAAAATGACTGAACAGACGTATGGGCGCAAAGATACGCATCTCATTTACGATGGCATCGACACGGATGTGTTCACGCCAGCACCTGAAGGAGTACGTCTCGATGAATTGCCTCCAAGTGATGCACGCATCCGTTTGTTGTTCGTTGGGAACCGTACGCGGCGCAAAGGATTTGATCTACTTCCCAAAATCATGGACTTACTTCCCCATGATTATGTACTCTATTACACGGCAAGTTTTCAGGCAGGCGTTGACACTAATCCGCATCCCCGCATGATACCCATTGGGACACCTGATCGTGATGGATTAGTGGCCGCATACCGATCTGCAGACATCATGCTCTTCCCATCACGACTTGAAGGATTTGGGATTGCTCCTGCAGAAGCACTGGCATGTGGTGTACCGGTCGTGACAACGAATGCCTCAGCGCTTCCTGAAGTTGTTGATCATTTCCAAAGTGGCGTATTGGTAGAGACCAACGATGTACCAGGGTATGCACACGCAGTGCGACAGTTAGGTGAGGATGCAGCGTTACGTCGAGAATATGGGCAATTTGGCCGTGAAAAAGTTGCGCGTGCATTTGGTTACGATATGTTGGGCTCCGCATTTGCCCAGCTGTATGCGGCGTTGTTGAATTAAAACGCCATGGTAGAGCCGAAGCATGCTTCGGCTCTACCATGGCCAATCATTTAGTCGTTGAACAAGTTCCCGAGATTGACCGACGAATTGCTTGCAGTTGCCTGTGGCAAATATTGTGCAATTGATTGGGCAAGAGCCGTCATTGGCATTGTTTGTAGCCAAATACGACCAGGTCCACGTAACGTAGTCAAGAACAGTCCTTCCCCGCCGAATAGGACATTCTTAAATCCGCGTACCATCTCGATGTCCATAGAAACGGTTGGTTCAATCATGGCAACATGACCGGTGTCAACCTTGAGTACTTGGTTGGCCTGTAATGTGTATTCAATGATTTCGCCGTCAAATGCAACAAATGCTACGCCAGGGCCTTTGAGCTTCTCCATGATGAAACCTTCACCGCCGAAGAACCCTGCACCTAACTTGCGCTGGAGGTGAATGTCATACTGAATGCTCTTCTCGGCACAGAGAAATGCTTGCTTTTGCACAATCACTTCTTGCCCGGCGTTCAAATGAACCGGGATGATTTTACCGGGAAAATCCGAAGCAAATGAAATGATGCCACGTGACCCCACTGCATTGTACTCAGCAACGAAGAGTGACTCACCAGTCAGCATACGACGGAATACGCCACCCAGACCACCATTCATGTTGGTATTCATTTGGATGTTGCCGCTCATCCATGCCATACCGCCACTTTGGCTGATGATACTCTCACTTGGGTCAATTTCGCAGACAACGACTTGCATCGTGCTGCCAAGAATTTTGTATTCCATACCACCTGTGCCTTTACCAGATTTGTCAACAATTGGATCTGGTAAGTCAATGCGCTCCTGTGTCATACTCATTCCTTTCAAAACGAAAACTGATGAACACTTCAATTATACGCACAGAATTTTGTATTGGTTGCATGCCATTGTTCGGGCTAAAGTTCACTCAGGTGGGATGTTGCGACTGCAACATCCGCACGGATTTGGTGCACTAATGCATCAATACCAGTGAATTTTTGTTCGGGTCGTATAAACGAAACCAACTCAATCGTGACATGTGAATCGTACAAATCGAGTGTGTGACCGATGACATGTGTTTCGATTCGTGGTTGTATGCCTGCAAAGGTAGGACGTAAACCGATATTCGTGATGCTCGGGTATCGTTGTGTATCTACGATGAGTATGGTTGCATAGACACCGAATGCTGGCAACAAAATTCTTGATTCGATTGCGATATTTGCCGTTGGAAAACCGATAGTTCTACCGCGTTTGTCGCCGGTGACCACAATTCCTGCATATCGGTGTCGATATCCAAGCAGCGTATTTGCGGTGCGCACATCGCCGTGTTTTAGGGCGTCGCGAATGCGTGTCGCGCTGGGGATGGTGTCGCCGCTGTGTATCTGCGGGATTTGCGTGAGACTAAAGTCCAGTTCCATCCCTATTTCGCGCAATCGTTCGGCTGTGCCTTCACGGCCACGACCCAGTGCAAAATCCCAGCCTACCCACAATTCGTTGAGATGGGTGGCTGCTTTGATACGGCTCATGAATTCGTAAGCTGAAAATTGACGGATTGATTCGTCAAACGGAACGACATACACTTCATCAATGCCACACGCTGCAATATCCATGTACCGTTGTGCTGGCGATTGCAAAAGTCCTTTAAATGTGTCAGGACGCAGCAGTTCATCGGGATGAGGGTCGAATGTGACCACCACTGCACGTTTTGATTGTTGATGCGCATGCGTGGCAAACTTGATCATTAATGCTCTATGGCCGACGTGCATGCCATCAAAAACTCCAATGGTAAGTACTGCAGGGTGCGTGTGATGAATATGTGGTAGACCTGTCAATATCTGCATTATTCACTCCAAACAAATACTTTGTGCGGGAGTAGACGGTTTTGTGAATAGCGTGCTATTGCGACAAGTTCTCCCGTATTGTCGCATAGCATCATCTCTGCATCGTCCGCGAGATTCGATGTATGACTGACGGATAAGCCATTTCGAATACGTTGTATATCTGTGGTATTTAATGTGTGTGTAGGCAAATGTTGGATAGCATGGTGCGGCGGCACACAGTGTGATGCAATCATCTCGAATGTTAAGTCGTGTAGTGTGAGTGCACGATCAATGGTGAATTCACCTACCGCAGTTCGTCTTAAGCCGGCTAAGTGCGCGCGTGTGCCGAGTGCCTCGCCGATATCACGTGCCAGCGAGCGAATGTACGTTCCCTTGCCACACCGCACCGTCAGTGTAATCGACGAATAACTCCATGAGTGCAGTGTAAGCGAGTAGACGATTACTTGGCGACTGGGGAGCTCAGGCGCTTTGCCTTGACGTGCAAGGTCATACATGCGCTGGCCGTCAACGTGGATGGCAGATACTTTTGGTGGCACCTGTTGAATGGTGCCAACGAATTGACGTAATGTTTGTTCGAGACGGTGTGCATCTAACTGCGGGAGTGGCGCAGAATGGATGACTGTGCCGGTGGCGTCATCACTATCCGTTGCAGTTCCTAAGGCGATGAGTGCATCATACGTTTTGTGTGTATCATCTTGCACATATTCGATGAGTCTTGTTGCTTGGCCAATTGCAACGACCAAGACCCCGCTCGCAGCGGGGTCGAGTGTGCCTGCGTGGCCAATTCGTTTGATGCGGGTAATCCGGCGCAATCGTGCCACCACGTCGTGAGACGTTATACCGGTTGGTTTGTCGATGTTGATGAAGCCATGCATAGTGCGTGTAAATCCGGCAATAAGCGATCGGCAGCCTCTTGGATGGTGAGGTTGGGGAAGTTGATGCCTGATGCATGTGCATGACCCCCACCACCATGCTTTTTGGCAACGTCTGAGACGACCACGTTCCGCGAACGCAAGCTGATTTTTACACCCGATTCACGCTCTTTGATTAACATAATAATCTCCGGGCCTTCAATGCGTTGGAGAAGATGAAGCGCCTCGTCAGTTTCGTCGTCAGATGCACCAAATTCATGTACCCACGATAGTGGCACACTGCACCAGACAACGCTCCCGTGCACGTGCATCGCGTTGATAACACGTGATGCCAGCGTAAGCGCTTCTAAGCGCATCGAGCGGAAAACACGTGTGACGATTTGTTGATGATCTGCACCTGCAGCAAAGAGTTTTGCGCCGAGTTGCAAGGTTTCTGCATGTGTGTCATAAATCTGGAAACTTTGCGTGTCCGTCATGATGCCTAGGAGGAGCGGAGTTGCAATCCCTGCAGTGATGGTGACTCCGAGTGTCGGGAGAAACTCAGTGATAATTTCACAGGTGGCGCACGATTCTGCAACAACCAAGTTATTCTGACCGAACAGCGTGTTTGTGGCGTGGTGGTCAATTTGAATAATCGTAGCCTCACGGAGTTTATCCATGTGCTTCGCGTCGATGCCACCGAGACGGTCGATTGACGCACAGTCGACTGTGATGATCAAATCTGGATGTGGCCATGGTGCATGTGCGTCAATCGCTACGCTTTTGTAAATGTGGTCGAGCCAAGACAAATAAGCAGGAATCGGTTGTTGCAATACCGGGATAATAGGCGCGTCCGTCAATTGCGGGAGTGCTTCAAAGAGGCCCATGAGCGCTCCAACTGCATCACCATCTGGATTCACGTGCGTCACAAGCATGATGGAATGAGCGTTGTGAATACGCTCTTTCCATACATTGCTTTCACGGCTAAATAGAGTATGGCGGTCCATCATGTCCTCTATTGTGGTTTATTCATATCGCGGATAAGTTCGCCGATGCGCATGCTGTGGTCGAGAGTTTCATCGAGCTTAAACCGTATGTCAGGTGCGGTGCGCAAATGCCGAAGTTCACGGGCTAGCTCACGTCGTACGAACCCTTTGGCGCGCTCGAGCGCGGCCATAGTGTCTTTGCGGGCCGATTCGTCACCCATCACTGACACAAAAATATGTGCCATTTGGAGATCAGGAGACATTTCGACCTTCACGATGGTGCAAAAGGCTATTCGTGGGTCTTGCAATTGAAATTGGATGAGCTGGCCGACGATTTGTTGAATTTCGCCGGCCACTTGTTGAGTGCGTTTCGTCATCAGGCTGTCCGCTCCACGCGCTCCTTGCGGAAGAATTCGAGATTATCACCCGTTTGTACGTCGGTGAATCCCTCGACAACAACACCACATTCGTACCCAGAGTTTACTTCACGCACATCTTCCTTGAAGCGCCGCAAGCTGTTCAATCGGCCCTCGTGCACCACAACACCGCTGCGCAACACGCGCACGCTTTGCTGACGGTTTATCTTGCCATCGGTGACATACAAGCCCGCTACGATTTCACGTGATGGTAATCGGAAGGTGTTACGAACCTCGGCATAACCTTCGGTGACCTCGCGGTATTCGGGGTCGAGCATACCGATCATCGCTTTTTTCATTTCTTCAACAAGGTTGTAAATAATGTTGTAGAAACGGATGTCGATGCCGTGTTGCTCGGCAGCACGGCGACCTGCTGGGTCTGGGCGTGCATTAAAGCCGATGATGATTGCCCGTGAAGCAATCGCCAAGTTCACGTCACTTTCGGTGATAGTGCCGGTACCGCGGTGAATAATCTTGATTTGTACTTGGCTCGTATTTAATTGTCCTAGTGCATGTTCGATAGCGCCGATGGATCCTTGCACGTCCACCTTGACAATCAAATTGAGTTCCTTGATTTTACCCTGTTGGATGTTCGCAAAGAGTCCGTCAAGGCTGACAGAGCGTAAGTTTGCCATGGCATCAATACGAATTTGTCGTTGGCGTTGTACTGCGACTTCACGGGCGATAGTCAAATCTTCCATTACCTGCAAGATGTCGCCTGCCATGGGTACTTCGTTCAATCCGAGGATGAGCACTGGAGTGGATGGTTCAGCAAAGCGGATACGTTTGCCGGTGTCGTTGAACATCGCGCGCACAGTACCTGTTCCGTTCCCAACCAACACGTTATCGTCGAGGCGCAAGGTGCCATTTTGGATGAGCACGGTAGCAATCGGGCCACGCTGACGGTCCATCTCGGCTTCAACGACGGTACCCACTGCTTTGTTGTCCGGATTCGCCTTGTAATCGTGAATGTCGGCAACGAGGAGAATCATCTCAAGCAAGCCATCTATGTTGATTTTCATCAAGGCAGAGACTTCGACGCTTGGAACATCACCACCGTACGATTCCACGATGACATCGTTTGCCGCCAATTGTTGTTTGACAAGGTCAGGATTTGCACCCACCGTATCAATTTTGTTGATGGCAATAATCATGGGCACGCCGGCAGCCTTCACGTGTGAAATAGCTTCAATTGTTTGAGGCATCACACCATCATTTGCAGCGACGACGAGTACGACAATGTCGGTTACTTGCGCACCGCGGGCACGCATGGCAGTGAACGCTTCGTGACCTGGTGTGTCAAGGAAGGTGATTTTACGCCCGCCTACTTCAACTTGATATGCGCCGACATGTTGTGTAATGCCGCCTGCTTCACCTTCAGCAACGCGTGTTTGACGAATGGCGTCCAGCAACTTTGTTTTGCCGTGGTCAACATGACCCATGATTGTCACAACGGGTGGTCGTGTGATGAGCGCTTCTGTTGACTCAGCGGCCAATACGTCTTTCACGTTTTCGACGATGCCAGCTAATTGCTCGGGTACGTATTCAACGGTTTCAATATTGTACTCGGTGCAGATGAGCGCAGCGGTTTCGTAGTCGATTTGCTGATTAATATTGGCCATAACGCCACCCTTCAGCAACGACTTAAGAATTTCGGCCGCACTGACGCCTGTGGCCTCTGACAACTCGCGCACAGTCAGATTGCTTCCGAGTTGCACAGGGCCTTTTGGTCGAATGACAGGGCGCGGTATTGCTTGACGTGTCTGTGGCATGCGGTTGAGGATACTTGGTCCTTTGCCGCTTTTGCCGCCACGTCCTTTACCCTGCCCATCGCTCTCCACCGCATCTGACGAGCGTAACGCACTTTTGCGATCTGTCGTGTTGCGTTGCCGTCCTGAGTTGCCACCACGGCCACCCGGTACAGCACCACCCACACCACCGCCTGGTGCGCCACCTGGCCCACCAAACCCTCCGCTTCGTGGTCCGCCACCCATTCCGCCGCTTCGTGGTGGTCCACCACTTGGGCGGTCATTTGAAAATGGCCGATCGCCTGTAGGCCGTGGAGGGCGGTCGCCCATCGGACGGTCACCACCACCTGGTCGTGGCGTAAATGGACGTTCACCACCTGGTCGTGGTGTATACGGTCGATCACCTGATGGGCGATCGCCGCCTGGTCGTGGTGCAAATGGTCGATCACCTGATGGGCGATCGCCACCTTGACGTGGCGTATATGGTCGGTCACCGCTTGGTCGTGGGGGGCGGTCGCCAACGGGACGATCACCACCGCCTGGTCGCGGCGTGTATGGTCGGTCGCCACTTGGTCGTGGTGGCCGGTCGCCAGCGGGACGATCACCACCCTGGCGTGGTGTGTATGGTCGGTCGCCACTCGGACGTGGTGGACGGTCACCAATTGGTCGGTCGCCACTTGGTCGCGGCGTGAATGGTCGGTCGCCACTTGGTCGTGGTGGCCGGTCGCCAGCGGGCCGCTCACCACCTTGACGTGGCGTAAATGGTCGGTCGCCGGCGGGTCGAGGTGTTCGATTGCCTGGCTGACTATTCGTTCGTGGT
>VGPG01000038.1 GCA_016875555.1 Chloroflexota bacterium
CGCTGCAAATTGATCGCGTTTGAGGGCTGCGCGTGCCTCATCGTCGTTGGCAAAGCCATCAACGACGCCCATCAAATCGTTGGTCACGGTCACGTATGTAACCTCGCACCCCAGGGCCGTCAACCGGGCAATCGTACCGGCGGCAGCGATGTCGTTGTCGTCGTAGTGCGGCTGTATGCACAGCACGCGTGTGGCCGCAAACAAGTCGGGAATCGGCAAGATGGTGTCGATCATGGCTGTCTTTCTGTGGTGAACTACAACAACACGGCGTGACCGCTCCGGGCACTAGCAAACGCCGCATCTACGATGTGCATGTTCGTTAAGCCCTCACTGGCCCCGGGTACAGGCGTCGTACCAGTGCGTACACACTCCACAAAGTAGGCTAACTGTGCGTCGTAGAGCGCTTGTGGGCAATGGGCAGGCCGTGGGAAGACGAAGCCTGCCTCTGTCGTGATAACATCCGAACGGTCGTGATTGGGCAATACGGTGCGTGTGGGGAAGATTTGGCCGAATCCGCGGGTGCCGTACACCTTGGTGGCCGCCTCAGGTCCATCCATGTGTGGGTGCCACCAGCCCGACTCAATCACGGAGGTGGTGCCGTTGGCCCACTCAATCATCACGATTGCCGTGTCGTCGACATCGTAGGTGCCGTAGTGGGTACCGATCTTGGCGTAGACTGAGCGCGGCAATGGATCGCCCAACAGAAAGCGCACCGTGTCAATGGCGTGGATCCCCATGTCCGCCAAGGCGCCGCCACCGGCATACTGCTGCTGAGTAAACCACCCACTTGGTCCCCAATGCGTGTGAATGCCGTATCCAGTGGTGCGTACAATTTGTCCCAATGACGCCATGCGCTGTTTGAGCCACAACACGTCGGCGTCGAAGCGCCAGCAGTGGGCCACCATCAACGTGGCGCCCGTCTCAGCAGCGACGCGTTGCATCTGTTGGGCCTCGTGCGCGTTCATGGCCATCGGCTTTTCGACCATGACGTGGATACCAGCCTGCAGGGCGGCCACGGCTTGAGGTGCATGCAGATAATTGGGGGTGGCGATGACCAATGCGTCGACACAACGTGCGGCGATGAGGTCATCAAGTGTGGTGAACTGATGCGGTATGGCAAATTGGGCGGCAAATGCGGCCATGGACGGGAGTTGGTGATTAACCACCGCGTTGAGTGTCAGACCGAGGTTTTGGGCGGCCTGAGCATGTACTTTGCTGATATATCCGGTACCTGCGAATCCGATGCGCATGGTGCGTTCTCCTTAGCTAGCGAGTGTGGGCAATCCCGAATGGGAGCTGATGCTGTGCACAGTAGTCCGGGAGCAAATCGAGTGTGTGACTGATGATGTGTGGTGGAATTTTGTGCAGGGGGATGTGACACGCCTCCAGCGCCTGCCGGAGTGGCGCAGTGTCTTGACCTTGGCGCTCGGCCATGATCATGATGCCCGGCCCGACCAAGTCACCGTGTAACAACCCGTGGCCTACGCTGTTTTCAACGGCATAGGCAAAATAGTGTTCACTGCCTTCTTCGGGGCGGGAATGCCCTATCTGATGACAGAGTTGCACCTCAAGTGCTAACATGTCAAAGAGCGTTTTGAGTGCACCGTGATCACCGGCACCTGCCCCAGGAGCGCATGCGAGCGTGTGTCTGAGGATGGCCTGTGCCATGTCATCCGCCCAGTCGATGAACTGCATGTTGGCCGGATTGCGTCCCTGGGCATCAGCAAAGCGCCAATCCCAGCTCCCAGTGGCAATCGACAGGACATCGGTGACCCCTGCTGCCCGTAGATGGTTAGGTGCCGCAGCAATTACGTGCAGATCGAGAATAAGCGTGTCAGGGGCTTTGGTGGGGATGTAGTAGACGCATCCATCGCGCCGAATGCCCGACGCAGGTGTCAAGAAGGCATCAACGGTCAGTGCCGTTGGAATGCAAATTAGTGGGAGGTTGTAGGTGTGTGCCACATACTTGGCAGTGTCCACTGATAAGCCACCACCAATGGCGTAGACGACCTCGATATCGTCCATAGGACAGTGTGTTGCGTACTCTTGCCACGCGGCAACCGTTGCCTCGCTACTCATGAGTAGGTGTGGATGGCGGAGTCCGGTGAGTTGTGCCGATACGGCCTGCCAGGCCGGTGGCGACGTCACGACGAGGGCACGACGTGACTCTTCTATCTGAGTGATGCGGTGTTGGTGCACAACCGGTAGATGTGGTATCGAAAACATGACCACCTCGTTATGTGTGAAAATGTACGTTGCAGTGGGGTCTCTTCATAGCATACATGGATCGTCACAAAAATTCAATTACGTAATACTTCAACATAGACAAAAGCCATCCTATCGTGTACTATCAACCTAGTCCCAAACAATCTCACTTCAATCTAACGACCTGGGTATGTGGATTCCTACGAGGCACGGTTTTTTGTGGAGTAAGAGGAGGTACCAAATGCGTACGATTCGATGGCGAATCCTTTTCTTGCTCCGCCAGTTCATGATGACCATTCCGCTCGAACTCGATGATGCCGCACGGATTGATGGAGCGAATCCGGTGCAAATTTTGCTCTATATCATCTTGCCACAAGCACGTCCTGCGCTGGTGTCCGTTGGCATTTTTCACTTTTTGTATGCCTTGAATGACTTTTATGAGCCGTTGATCTTTTTGCATACCAAGGATCAATGGACGCTCGCCGTGGGACTCCAAACCTTTGATGCGCTGTATACCATCAATACGCATTTAATCATGGCGGTATCGCTGCTGATGATTTTGCCTCCGATAATTCTCTTCTTTGTCTCACAGCGCATCTTCACGCAAGGAGTGGTGTTTAGTGGTGTCAAAGGCTAGTGTGCTGAATATGGACAATTTGTATGAAATTCAGCAAATCGGTGTACAATAGGCGTGTCCTGTAGTACACACGTGTTAAACGACCAAGGAGCGGTCAATGAAGACAGAGTCGATTCGTTGGGGAATTCTGGGGACAGGCCGTATTGCCGGCGTGTTCGCTGATGGTTTACCGGCACAAGCCGATGCTACGTTGGTGGCAGTTGGTTCACGTACGGCTGAGTCAGCCCAACGCTTTGCGAGTAAGTACAACGTACCCCGTGTGCACGCGAGCTACGAAGCACTAGCCAACGACCCTGAGGTCGATGCGATTTATGTGGCAACCCCACATACTGGCCACATGGAAGAGACGTTGCGCTGTATAGCTGCCGGCAAAGCCGTCTTGTGCGAAAAGCCGTTTGCCGTCAATGCCAAACAGGCCGCCCAGATGATTGCCGCCGCCAAAGCCGCCAATGTGCCCCTGATGGAGGCCATGTGGACGCGCTTTCTGCCGTCAATTCGCAAAGTGGTCAGCCTAATCAACGAAGGCGCCATCGGCGATGTGCGCATGATTCAATCTGACTTCGGTTTCCGTACTGAGGTGAATCCAAGTGGGCGTTTGTTTGATCGTAATTTGGCCGGTGGTGGCTTGCTCGATGTCGGCGTGTACTGTGTCTCATTGTCTGTCATGCTCCTTGGCGAGGCCAAAAGTGCCACAGGCATCGCCGATATCGGCTCAACCGGTATCGACGAACAAGCCGCTGCGGTGATGGGCTTCGATAACGGGCGTATCGCCTACTTCTCAACCGGTGTGCGTACCTCAACGCCCATGGAGGCCACGATTCTCGGCACCGATGGCTGGATTCGCATCGAGTCGCCGTGGTTTGTTGCCAAGAAGATTACGCTCCACAAGGGTGGCAAGAGCGAGACCATCGAGGTGCCGTTTGATGGCAACGGCTATCACTACGAGGCCGCCGAGATTGGCCGTTTGCTCCGGGCTGGCAAAATCGAGAGCGACATCATGTCGTGGGCCGATACGATGCGTACCATGGATGCCATGGATCGCATTCGTGCCGTGTGGGGCCTCAAGTACCCCATGGAATAACTCACCACCAACCATGGTGAGGTGAGGTGTGCGTGGCGTCATGCCGCTGTGGATGCGGCTTGGAATATGTATAGCGCGGTAATTAAGGAGATTTCCCATGCAGTACGGCAAAATTCCTGGTGTTGCACAGCCGGTATCACGCTTGGTACAGGGCAGCATCATGATTAACTCCGCAAGTATCCCAGAGTGCTTCTACTTGCTTGATGCGATTTTGGAGATGGGATGCAATACGTTTGATACGGCGCACGTCTACGGCAGCGGCGACAATGAGCGCACCTTCGGTCGCTGGTTGCGCGAGCGCGGCAATCGCAACAAAGTGAACATCATCGGTAAGGGTGCCCATCATAGCGGCGACCGCAAGCGCGTGACACCGTGGGACATTACCAGCGATATTTATGACTCATTGGCACGCTTCAAAGTAGACCACATCGACATCTACTTGCTTCATCGTGATGATCCGGCGGTGCCCGTCGGCCCCATCGTTGAGACCCTTAACGAACACCTCAAGGCTGGGCGTATTCTGTCGTACGGTGGTTCAAACTGGAGCCATCAGCGTGTCGCCGAGGCCAACGACTACGCCGCCAAGCACGGTCTGGCCCCGTTTGTGGCGAGTAGCCCTAACTTTGCCCTTGCTGTCCAGCAAAAAGAGCCGTGGGAGGGGTGTATTAGCATCAGCGGCGATAATGGTGTGGCCTCGCGCGAGTACTACCAGAAGCTGAACATGCCGCTCTTCACCTGGTCGAGCTTGGCCGGTGGCTTCTTCTCCGGGCGCTTGCGTCGTGACAACATTGACACGTTCGAGACGTACCTCGACAAATTGGCCGTAGAAGTCTACGCCAATGACGATAACTTCAAGCGTCTTGATCGTGTGCAACAGTTGGCCGAGGAGAAGGGATTAACTATTCCACAAATCGCCACTGCCTACGTCATGAGCTATCCACTCAACATCTTTGCCTTGGTGGGGTGTCAGACTGCCGATGAATTCAAAGCCAATATGCAGGCCAGCGAAATTCGTCTGAGTGCCGCCGAAATGGCGTGGCTTGAGCTCAAGAGCAACTCACGATAGGTGATTTGTGCCGTTGAGAACGGGGGGACCGCTTGCCGGCCCCCCGTTTTGTTGTTTGCACGTGTTGGCAAATTGTGATAACTTTTGCAAAGGGATGTTTTAGTTGACGGACAAAGACACGATGAAGTATTCGTTTCTGTGGCGCCTCTTGTTGCTCCTGTTAGCCACGTCTGTGATAGTGGGGTGTGGGAGTAGTGGACTCGCCGATGTAGACCAGTCAGAACTTAATCAATCGACACCGCAAGCACCAACGGCAATCCCGACTGTTGTCATCAATGAACGCGTGGCCGATGGTGTCACGCTGAATTCGTTCAATATGGCCGGCTTGAATCGCGATCAACTCCGCGAAATTCTCATCACCTATACGCTCCCATCACGCGTCATCGAGATTGATGCAGGTGCCCTCCAAGAACGTGTTGTCTTTAAGGGGCTCAAAATCGACGAAGAAGCGACCAGTGATCGCCTCTTGCGTGCCGAACCAAATAGTCAAATCGAGCCAGTGATGCGCATTGATGCCAATGAAGTGCGGAGTCAACTAATTCTGCTCAACGATAAAGTACGCACCCTGACTACCGGTCCGGCCACCATTGTCGCCGGTGATACGGCGTATGTGCGCCAATTTCGGGCGATTCAAGGACAATCAATTGACGTGGATGCGGCAGAATTATTGGTCATCGATGCACTTGATGGCAACCAAAAAGCACTCGAACTCCCGATTATCACTGATCCAGAACGTGTCAACCCGACGGCCGAACAACTCCAACTTGCCGTCAATGAGATGGCTGCGAGTTGGCCGGGTGTGGTTGGTATTTATGTGTATGACATTGATAACGATCAGGTTGTCGCCACCCTGAACGAAATGAGCGTCTTTTCGGGTGCAAGTGTCATGAAAGTGGCGATTTTGTTGAATGCATATGCGAATGTGGCATCCTTTGATGACGAAGTCAAAGAGTGGATGCGGCAGATGATTGTGGTCAGCGATAACATTGCTGCGAATCGCATGTTGGCCATCTCTGTTGGCGGGTTGAGTACCGAGGATGCCTATCGTGGTACGCAGGTCATGAATGAAATGTTCAAGAAACTCGGGCTCCAATTCACCTACCAGAACTTACCGTATGAGGCCCGCGATTACTTGATTGGTCTGCTCAATTATGACATAGCCCGTGGTCCCAAAATCGAAGGCCCACCGCCACATACGGATGCAGACCCGATGTTGCGTACCACGCCAGCCGAGATGTCGAAGGTCTTTCTTGAAATCTACCGTTGTAGCCAGGGCTCTGGTGCACTCCTTGAGCTCTATCCCGAGACGCTCACCGCCGAGCGCTGTGGTGAGATGATTACCTTGATGAAGCGCAACGGTGACTTTACGCGCATGATGTCCGGCTTACCTGAGGGGACTGTGGCAGCGCGCAAAAGTGGTTGGATTGAGGATATGCAGGCCGATGTGGGCATTGTCACGACTCCGTCTGGGCGCAACTTTTTGATGGCAATTTATGTGTATCGCCCCATTACTGCCGAGGTCGGTAATCTGCCAGATGAAGTCGCCGCAGAGGCGATTGGTGGATTTGCGCGCCTCATTTATAGCGCTTTTGAGCCGCTCGAATAGGGTGATATAACGTACACGTCATATTGTTGTCATCTCAGATACTTGACAAATGTGGCATTTAGCGAGTATGTTTGATATGTGTGATTAGGCATGATAGTGCTGATTTCGCATATTCATACAGTATGTAGTACATCCGCTTGAGTATTGTGACGTCAGATGTGCTACCAATGGAGAGATACATGCAGAGTAGTTGGCTTCGAGTTGTCGTGGTCATGATGGCGCTGGTCATGGTATTGATTCCGTTTGGCGTGAGTGCCCAAGAGGCACCGCCCATCTCTGATGGCGCCCAAAACGACAATCCATCCGCTCCAGTACCAACCCAGGCTCCCCCAGCTTTCCAACAAGGATATGCTCCGACGTACACAATTCGTGCAACCCGAGAGGGCCTGGTGGGTTATCGTACCGCAAACGGCTATCGCATTCCTGAGCGTGCATGGTTTGTGGCCTTGCCGTCGTGGAAGGTGTTGTCGAGTCAGGGTGGGAATGAGTTCCAGGTTCGTGTGACTTATCAAGATAAGAGCATCGTATTGCCGGTATGGGATGTCGGTCCTTGGAACACCAATGACGAGTACTGGACACCAGAACGTCGCTTCTACCGCGACTTGCCCGTCGGCATGCCGATGGCTCAAGCTGCGGTCGACTTCGGCTACAACGGTGGTCTTGACATGTTCGGTCGCAAAATCACCATCGGTAACGGTATCGACATCGCTGACGGCGCCTTCTGGGACGGCCTCGGGATGCGTTCGAACGACTGGGTGCGCGTTACCTACTTGTGGATGGGCCTTGATCCTGGTCCACAGGGTGTCGCTGACTCAGCAGCCGCAAATGCCGCCTATCCACCTGGCACAGTCATCATTGACAACATGGGTGGCAATTACACGAGTTCGGCCAAGGTGGCCTGGTACGACGAGTTCTGTGGTTTGAATGGCACACACCAGTGGACATACGGTACGAACAACCCTGAATGGGGTGAGAATACGGCTACATGGAATACCGAGCTCAATCAATTCGGCTACTACGAAGTTATGGCTTTCATTCCACCGTGTGGCAAGAGTGCAACCCGCGCTGCCATCTATCGTGTTGGTCTGAATGGCACTGAGCGTGAAGTATGGGTAGACCAGGCGATCCAAGGTGGACGTTGGGCCTCGTTGGGCGTGTACAACATGTCCCCTGGTCCGGCCAGCGTGCGCTTGACGGACGTCACAGGCGACAACGGTGGTAGTGTGCGCTTTGACGCAATCATGTGGGTGCCACGCTACGATTCGATGGCGCCGGTCGCATGGATCAAAGAAATCAAACCCATGGATGGTGGCGCGTATTACGTCGAATGGGGTGGTATTGACGATGTCAGCGGTATCATGTCGTTTGACGTGCAGTACCGCAATGCGAATGGTGGCGAGTGGACGCACTGGCAGATGGGTACCGGCGCCAGCGCCGCCCTCTTCTCACCGCCCGGCAGTGGCACGTTCGAGTTCCGCACCCGTGCGCGCGACTGGATGAGCAAAGAAGGTTCTTGGGACCAAGACCCCATCACCATGAAAAGTGTTGTGGTACCATAAGAACAGCGGTAGTGAGCAACGGGGCCGTCAACGACGGCCCCGTTTTTAATTGAAGTGAGAGTAATGCAGAGGCATGAACTATCTGATTGATGGACATAATCTGATTGGCAGTATGCCCAATATCAGTTTGAGCGATCATAATGATGAGTTCAAGTTGGTCTTTTTGTTGCGCAAAATCGCCGTAAGCAAAAAGAATCGCCAAATCGTGGTAGTGTTTGATCGTGGCGTCTATGGGCACCAGCAACAACTCAACGGCTACGGCGTGACGTGCCACTTTGCCTTGTCCCCCGAAGACGCCGATACACAAATCATCCGGCGCATAAAACAACTGTCGCATCCCAAGCAGTGGGCCTTGGTGACCGCTGATCGACGTATCATTGATGTGGCACACCAGTACGGTGTGCGCCATATGCCCAATCAGCTGTTTGTGTCGCAGTTGCTCCGCAAAGAGAACCCGACTGCCGAAATTCACGAAGAGAAGCCAGAAGTGCCGCTTTCGGCTTTGCAAATTGAACAATGGCGAGTAGAATTGAATTTGCCTGTAGAAGTGAGTGATGAGCAGTTGCTCATCCAAGAGAGTTTGCGCGATTTGACCGCCAAGAAACGGAAGAAATAACACACCGAACCGAGGATGGTACGAAATGCCTGTCTATTTAATTGACCAACATCGTGCCAGTGTATTTGGTACTCCCATCTCACACATCGACGATATCACGTTAGCGCGTTACCATGCTGCCATCTACGACGGGTGCGAATTTGGCTGTGATTACTGTACAGGGTGGAGCAAATCGATGCGCTCATTGACCGAGAGCGTGCGCATGATGCCTAATATTGCGATTCGTGCCAAAGAAGAATTAGCCGTGATGCATCGCGATGACGTCATCGGTCTGACTGCGGATAGTGACCCGTATCAACCTGCCGAACCGACCTACCGGCGGACACATCATGTCCTGCAAATGTGTGTTGAGGCGCAACACCCAGTAGTCATAATGACCAAAAGCCCGTTGGTACTTCAAGACATTGATTTAATCCAACAACTCCATCATGATCGTTTTGCGATGGTGATTGTGACCATCATTTCTCATAATGTGGATGTGCAATCGCGCTTCGAACACAAATCACCGAGTACCGTCGAGCGACTTGCACTCGTACGCGAACTCAAGAAGTACGATATTCCCGTGGGAGTTGCGCTCCAACCGTTGATTCCGTACGTCAACGATACCGATTATGCGTTGAAGCGATTGCTTCAGATGATTCGTGATGCTGGAGCCGACTTTGTGTATTGGGACTACCTGACCATCGTGAATTCGCGTCACTATCAACGTATCAATGAGTCACTGGTGTGGATGGGCAATTATCCTCCGTCGTACTTGCGTGATTTGTACGGCACCGACAACGTGATTAACCGGGCGTATCGGCAAGAGCGCAACCAGATGTTGCTCCAGCTCTGTGATTCATTTCAGCTACCGATTCGGTTGCCGTTCAGCTACTTCGCACAACGCTTTCCTGTGGCACGTGCTGTGGCGTATTTGCTTGCGCAACATGCAAGTCGTGATGAGTTGATGGGGCGTGATGTCCTCGCAACGCAGGGGCGTGATTTGGCACAACGGGTGCTTGCCGGTGATTGGCCGCTCGATTTACTCCAAAAACATCCAAGTTATCCGGTCTTTCAACCGTTGGTCGGACAAATACCCAGCGTGTAATCATAACGGTTGTATCCACATGGCTATGGTATAATTCTTCTCAATTGACGGCGTAGATATGGGGTAATCTACATGGCAGGAGATGGGCAAATCATGAAGCGATGGCTAGGCGCTGCACTCCTCTCAGTGACGCTTACCGCTTGCGGTGATATTGGTGAAGTGTCGTTCTTACCGCGTGAGACGGTACCCGCACTGCTCTATATTACGCCTGCACCGACCTTAGACGTTGATGCAACGGTGACCGCCTACGCACAGGCGATTATTCCGTCGCCGACGCCGAGTGGCATGTATGTCATCAAGTCCGGCGATACGTTGAGTGGCATTGCAGCTGATTTCGGCTCAACGGTCGAAGAGATTATGACCTTGAATAATATCACCAACCCTGAGATGATTCAGGTTGGACAAACCATCATCATTCCGTCGCTCGTTGATCGCACCCCACTGCCTGCACCCACATTTGGTCCACTTGATACGCCGACCATCGAACCAACCGCCACGCCTGTACCTGTGGTTGATGTGACTGCCACCCCTACTTCATGAGAATGCCGATGGCGCTGTCCCCCACCGTTCAGTTAGTATTGATGGGGCCACCGGGTGCCGGAAAAAGCACGGTGGCACACGCATTGGCCGATCGAATTCCTGTGAGTGTGGTTTCCACAGGGGTCTTATTACGTGCCGAAATTGCCACTGGGTCGCACCTCGGGCGCGAGATTGCCTCGGCCATCGACCACGGGAATTATGTGAGTGATGCCCTCATCAATCAGGTGTTGATACAGCATCTTGCCCAACTTCCACCGACCAAAGGCCTCATTCTTGACGGCTATCCGCGCACCTTGCTCCAGGCCCAGTATCTCCCCGAGTTGTTGGCAATGCATGGTCGTAGTTTGACGCGCGTCGTTGAACTTGATGTGCCAGACACTGAGCTGATACGGCGCTTGAGTGGGCGGCGCATGTGTGTGTCAGCGGACGGCACATTCCCGGTGCACGTGGATGATCCTGCATCGTTGGCTGAATGCGCCGCACACGACGGGACGTTGCATACGCGACCCGATGATGAGGCCGATGTTGTGCGTCATCGGATTGGTCTGTATGACGCGGCCACAGAACCACTGCTTATGTTCTATCAACACCAGGGATTGCTCCTGCGTGTTGATGGTAATGCGCCCGCCGATGAAATTGCGCAACGCGTGGTGGAGTCGCTGTGATGCAATCGTCGTTACGCATATTGATTGTGGCCGCCGAGATGACGCCATTCGTCAAGACGGGCGGGCTGGCCGATGTGATTGGCGCATTGCCTCGAGCTCTCGTCGATGCTGGCCACGATGTGCGCGTCGTAATTCCACGGTACGGCTGGATTGATTGTCAGCAATTTGACCTGACACTGCACCCAACGCTCCTGCCAGTTCCTCTCAACGAACGCGTAGAGCACGCCCAACTTTTTCTTACACGACTGCACAATATCACCGTCTGGTTCGTCGACTATCCGGCGTTTTTTGATCGTGACGGCGTCTCCATGTATGATGATGATGATCATCGTTTCATCTTCTTTTGTCGGGCAGCGCTCGAAAGTTGTCGTCAGCTCGATTGGCAACCCGACGTCATTCATTGTCATGACTGGCATGCGGCAATTATCCCGAATTGGCTACGCACCACGTTGGCAGATGACCCGTTTTTTGCACACGCCGCATCGCTCCTGACCATTCATAATCTGGCGTTCCAAGGGGTATTTGGGCATCGTGTGCTCGAAATCGCCGGCGTTCCGGCCCTTGATTTTGCGGTTACTGAATCGACCGATGCGCGGAACTCGGTTGCCTTGTTGGGGCGGGGTATTTACTACGCAGATATCATCAATACCGTCAGTCCGAGTTATGCCAGCGAAATTCTCGAACCAACGGCCGGTGCTGGACTCGACCCCCAGCTCCGCGCCCGCCATGATCGACTCTACGGCGTACTCAACGGCATTGATGGCACGGTGTATAATTCAGCAGCTGATGCGATGATTGCATCGCCATATACCATGGATGACCTGGCGGGTAAGGCACTGTGCAAAGCGGCCCTACAACGTGAATTAGGCGTCGGTGTGCATGCAGACGTGCCGGTCATCAGCGTTATTTCGCGACTCACAAATCTCAAGGGGTATGACCTCATCGATGAAATCATCGAACCGTTTTTGCAGCAACAGCGCGTGCAACTGGTCGTCATGGGCACTGGCCAGCAACGCTTCCATTTGCGTCTCAATGAGCTACGGGCACGATATCCACACCATGTCGCATTCCGTCTGACGTTTGATGAGGCGCTCGTGCATCGCATTGTTGCCGGTTCGGACATGTTGTTGATGCCGTCCAGAGTCGAACCATGTGGGACTGGTCAGATGATTGCCATGCGCTACGGTACAGTCCCCGTTGTGCGGGCTACGGGCGGTCTACGCGATACGGTGACCAATTATCATGCACCGAGTAACTATGGTACCGGGTTCGTCTTTGCTGAAGCAACCACACATGCGCTTCGGGATGCCATTGAACGCGCATTAGTGGTCTATGCTGACCACGCACAATGGCGCATGCTGATGATGCGTGGCATGATGAGTGATTTTACGTGGCAGGTGGCTGCGGTCCGCTACGTGGATCTATATCGACGCGCCATAGCAGCGCGGAAAAGCTCGTGATACTGAAAGGAACTCCCATGTCCGTGTATCGTGAAAAAGCCGATCAAGCCAGCGCGCTCCTCCATGAATTTGACCTGGACTGCTGGTTGACCTTTGCGCGTGAAACCGTTGTCTCGCCTGATCCTGGCATCGAACTCGCCATCGGCAGCGACGTGACCTGGCCATCCGCCTTCATCTTCACTCGTGATGGTCAGCGTATCGCCATCGTTGGCCGCTACGATGTGCCCGGTGTGGCCAGCTACGGCGTCTGCACCGAGATTATCAGCTATGACGCGGGTATTCGCGAGCAGCTCGTCAAAACCTTGACCGCGATTAACCCGAGCAAAATCGGCCTCAACTACAGCCAAGACGATAAGACGTCAGACGGTTTGACCGTCGGCATGTACCTGATGCTCCAAGAGCTGCTCAAGGGCACGCCATACGTCGAGCGCCTTGTGAGTGCTGGTCCGCTCTTGAGCGCACTCCGTGCCCGCAAGACTGACGGCGAGGTGGCCTTGATCAAGGCGGCCATCGACACCACCGAGGATATCGTCGATTTGATTACCGCCCAAATCCAGGTCGGCAAGAGCGAGAAAGACATCGGCGACTTTGTGCATGCCGAGTTTAAGCGTCGTGGTCTGCCCTCAGCCTGGTCATGGGACGGTTGCCCTATTGTCAATAGCGGCCCCAACTCAGCCGTCGGCCACGGTGTGCCCAGTGCCGACATCAAAATCGAGCCCGGCCATATCGTGCATATTGACCTCGGTGTGCAACAAGATGGCTACTGCTCAGACATTCAACGCTTGTGGTACGTGCGTCGCCCCGGCGAAACCGGCTTGCCGCCCGAGATTCAACGCGCCTTCGACACGGTGCGCCAGGCCATCCGCGAGGGTGCCAAAGCGTTGCGCCCCGGCGTCAAGGGCCATGAGGTCGACCAAGTGGCCCGTGACGTGATTGTGGATGCCGGTTACCCTGAGTACATGCACGCCTTCGGCCATGGCCTCGGCAAGGCGTGTCACGATGGTGGCCCGTTGCTTGGCCCACGCTGGGAGCGCTACGGTAATACACCAGACATGCTGATTGAGGTGGGCAACATCTATACCCTCGAGTTAGGCATTGAGACGTCAGCCGGCTATGTGGGTCTCGAAGAGGATGTGCTCGTGACCGAGAACGGCGTCGTCTTCCTCTCCAAAGAACAAACCGAAGTCCGCATGATCTGATACATGTCGCACGACGCGCCGCGGGATATCCCCCCGCGGCGCGTTTTTTGTGTGTTCGAAGCGGGCGTTGTATCGGGTGATGTGAGTGAAGCGGGCGCCCTTTCGGACGCCCTTACGACGGTGGTGAGTGGTATCGGGTGGAGTGTGGGTGAAGCGGGCGTTGTATCGGGTGATGTGGGTGAAGCGGGCGCCCTTTCGGACGCCCTTACGATGGTGGTGTGTGGTGCCTCCAACACCTCCGTAGCGGCAAGGCACGCCCTTGCCGCAGAATCACCCACAGGCGGATGACCGTGCAATCTGCGCGAGGGGGTGGACTGTAGAGTAAATGTACACCTAACATAGAACAAATGTATGATTTTGGTGCATGGGAATGCGAAAAACCGGATGATATACTGTGCTCGTAACGACTCCGCACTACGGGTACGTACCCCACTTTCGCCAACGTCTTTCGGCATGGTAGTGCACAGTAAAGACTACGGAGGCCAAAATGAATGCAGTGTTGCGTGCATTGCGGGGGGTCGTGTTCACCCTGCGTCTTGCCATCCCAAAGATTGGTGCTGGCTGGATGTTTGCCTTGTTGACGAGTAATTTCAACCGCATCTCGATTTATGAACTCGGTGTGGCAGCAGCCGTCATCACCACGATGATTGGCATGCACCACTTTTTATCGCCGTTTCAGGTGGTGATTGGGCGCCTGGCTGACCGCTACCCGATCATGGGCTATCGCCGTACGCCGTATTTCTTGCTTGGTGGCTTGTTGTCGAGCACAGCGTTCGTCTTTTTGCCGGGCGTGGCGCAAGCGATGGGCCAAGGACAGGGCTGGGCGTTTGTGGCCGGCTTCGGCTTGTTGTTCTTGTTCGGTGTCGGCATTGCAGCCACGGGTGACTCCCATCACTCATTGATTGCCGAGGTGACCACACCTGAGCGCCGTGGCATCATCGTGGCCGTGGTCTGGACATTCACGATTATCAGTGCGATTGCGGCGGCGATTGTCATCAAGGTCAACATGGGCGGCGAGTTTCAGATGGCACAAATGCAGGCGCTCTACCAGTTGACGCCGCTGGTGGTGTTCATTGCGGCACTGCCGATTTTCGGTCTCGAAAAGAAGCGCTCATCGGCTGAGTTGCAAGCCTTGGCAGCCAGCTCAGTGGCCGCCGGTGTGTCACCGTTCAAGTCGTTGGGCGTGGCCTATGATTTGCTCAAGACCAATGCGCAAGTGCGGGCCTTCTTCGGCTTCGTCTTCTTCTCGATCTTGGGCATCTTCTTGCAGGATGCGATTCTCGAGGTCTTCGGCGCCGAGGTGTTTGGTATGTCGATTGCCGAGACATCATCGTTCAATGCAACCTGGGGTGGTGGCGTATTGGGCGGCATGATTGTCATGGGTATCTTGAGTAGCGTGACCCGTATTCACAAAAAGACAATCGGCACGATTGGTGGGCTCGGCACCGCCTTTGGGCTCGGCTTGTTGACACTTTCGGCCATGATGGGCATGCGCGAGCTGTTGAATCCTTCATTGTTGATTATGGGCGTCTTTACCGGGTTCTACAACGTCGGCGCCTTGTCGATGATGATGGATATGACGGTCGAGGGCTCGACTGGTTTGTACATGGGCATGTGGGGCATGGCGCAGGCGTTTGGCACGGGTGCGGCCTCGTTCCTCAGCGGCACGCTCAAAACGGTGCTCATCGAGACGGGGTTATTTGCGCCGGCCTCTGGCTACACGATGATCTTCGGGCTTGAGGTGGTGTTGATGATTGTCGGTGTGGCGGTGTTGCGATCGGTCGACATCCAAGAGTTCAAGTCATTGACACGGAGCGATTTGACCTTGGCCATGGAGAATAGTTCGGCGGCCTAAAAGGGTCGAGGAGGATCGAGATGGCCAAGTTCGACTTTCAGCATGTGGCAAGTAACTACGACGACATCCACGTGCACGCCCCCGAGGTGTCACAGGCAATTGGTGCGTATGTGGTGCAGCGGGTGGGAGCTGGTCGACGCATCCTCGAAATCGGTATCGGCACTGGGCGCATTGCGCGCCCGGTGCTTGATCACGGCTGCGAGGTGGTCGGCTTTGATATCTCACACGGCATGTTGGCCGTAGCCCAAAAGCGCCAGATTCACAATCTCTTGATTGCCGACATGATGACGTTGCCGTTTGTGGATGCCAGCTTCGATGCCACACTTGCGGTGCACGTGCTCCACCATGCGCCCGATTGGCGCGTGGCGCTACGCGAGGCGGTGCGGGTGCTCAAGCCGGGTGGGCTGTTCATTGAGGGGCGCGATTGGAACGACCCGACCTCGTGTGCCATGCGCATGCGCCACAAAATGCGCGAAGTGATTATGCAATTGTCGCCGGGGATCCGCCCCCCAGGTGCCGGTGCGGCCAAGCAACAGTTCTTGGCTGAGCACGGTGGCGTCAGTCATGCCGAAGAGGTCGCCACGAGTTGGCAGGCCATCACGTCACCGGCCCAGGTGCTGGCTGGCATGTATGCCCGCAACGACTCTGAGACGTGGGCGATTGACAGCGAATTGCTCAACGCCACGCTGGTACATGTCGAGGAATGGGCGCGCCAGGAGTGGCCCGATTTTGCGACGCCGGTGCCGTTTGAGCGTCGGTTTATGGTGAGCATCACCGAGATTCATCATCCGTCGGCGCAGCCCGAGCAGCCGCTGGCCGTATAGCTTTTTGTGCAAAAAAGAAGGAATGCGTATATGACGCACGAAACGACGAATGGCGCCAAGCAACACCAGGTATTCCCTTTTAGTGCGATTGTCGGCCAAGCCGAGCTCAAACTGGCCTTGATCCTTAATGTCATCGACCCCTCGATTGGTGGCGTGATGATTATGGGGCATCGTGGTACCGCCAAAAGTACGGCAGTGCGCGCCTTGGCGAGTATGTTGCCCCACGTCAAAATGACGGCTGGCTGCCCGTACAACTGCGACCCAGGCCATCCGTCGCCGATTTGCCCGCATTGTGCCGGGCAGAGCAAGAGCAAAGCA
>VGPG01000039.1 GCA_016875555.1 Chloroflexota bacterium
TGTTCTGCTGCACGTTCGCCAAAGACCAACCCTTCGAGCAACGAGGTGCTTGCTAGCCGATTGGCTCCATGGAGACCAGTGCAGGCAACCTCGCCAACCGCATATAGATGAGCGATCGTGCTCTCACCCCACTGATTCACCGCTACACCGCCACACGAATAGTGCACTGCTGGTAACACCGGGATTGGCTCGTGTGTAATATCAATGCCGACGCGCATGCACTCTGCATGAATGGTGGGGAACCGCGCCCGAATCCGCTCAGGCGTCATGTGATTTGCTATATCGAGCAGCACGTATGGATAGCCGTTACTCTCCATTTCGTGATGGATGGCGCGTGCAACAACATCACGCGGTGCAAGCTCTGCCCATTGTGCGTCGTATCGATGCATAAAGCGTTTGCCATCGGGCGTGAGGAGATTGCCTCCTTCACCACGTACCGCCTCACTAATTAAAAATCCCTGTGCACCCGGTGCAGCTAACGCAGTTGGATGAAACTGGATGTACTCCGCATTAATGATGCGTGCACCTGCACGATGCGCCATCGCCAACCCATCACCACGTGCACCGACAGGATTAGTCGTGTGTCGGTAGATGCGCCCAAGGCCACCAGTGGCAAGAATGGTCATTTTGGCAACTGTGCGATGGACGGTCTGACCATCCCGGTCGAACACATAGGCACCATAGCAACGTACAGGGCCATAAACATCGAGAGGATTGCGTGAGTGATGCGGGTACGTGATCAGATCTACCGCGGTTGCGTTGGTGATGAGCTCAATATTAGGTTGGCGGCGGATTGCCGCGTGCAGTGCGCTGATGATGCTCCGACCGGTGCTATCGCCGACGTGTAAGATTCGCCGCCGCGAATGCGCCGCCTCTTGTCCAAACGCCAGGTTCCCCTGTTCGTCGCGTTCAAAGTCCACTACGGCATGGTTGAGCAGGAGTCGTTCGACGCGTTCCGGCCCTTCGGTCGCTACCAGATGCGCAATGGCGGGATCTGCGGCACCTGCACCTGCCGCAATGATGTCTTGGGCGAGTAAGGCGGCGTCATCATCGCCACCGCGATGAATGATGCCGCCTTGTGCCCACCGTGTGTTCGATTCTGTTGGGTCTGGTTCACGCGTTATCATCACAATCCGACAATCGGGGCGTTCTGCCAGCCGTAATGCGGCGGCTGCCCCTGCGATACCAGATCCAATAATCAGTACGTCTGTTGTTTTCATGTGGTTACCCGCAACGTGCGGCAATTATCCAATCTGAATCATGCGTTCAACTGCCGAATATGCACGCACACGAATCTCCTCGGGGACCTCGATGACCGTGCGTGTGTGGAGTAACGAATCCCGTACATTTTCCATGGTGATCATGTTCATGTGAGGACAGTGCACCATGCACAACCGCAATAAATCTTTTTCGGGATTGGCAGCGGCAATATTGTCACCCATCGAACACTCGGTTAACACGAGATAGTGTGGCGCCTTGCTCTCTTGGACAAACTTTATCATGGCATTGGTAGAACCAGCAAAATCAGAGGCAGCAACCACTTCAGGAGAACATTCCGGATGCGATACAACGACCACATCAGGGAACTGTGCACGCACCGCACGTATATCCTCCACAGAAAACTTTTCGTGTACTTCACATTTGCCGTGCCAACCAATCATCTGCACATCAAGCAAATTAGTATCGGCATTGCCGGTGAGTGATGGGAAGATGATGTGTTTACCCGTCATCTGTGCCACATTGGCGGCCAAGTATTGGTCAGGGAGGAAGATGACTGTGTCGCTTTTGAGTGATTCGACCACAGCAACGGCATTCCCCGATGTACAGCAAATGTCACTTTCGGCTTTGACATCTGCGTAAGTATTCACGTAGGTTACGACTGGTACACCAGGATACTTGCGCTTGAGTGCGCGCACATCGGCCGCAGTAATTGACTCTGCCAGTGAACACCCAGCGCGTTCTGCTGGCATGAGTACGGTTTTTTGTGGGTTGAGGATTTTGGCGGTTTCTGCCATGAACTTCACTCCACAGAAGATAATGATGTCTTTATCAGTGGTGGCCGCTTTACGACTTAAGTCGAGCGAATCACCGCGAAAGTCAGGAATGGTGTGGAAGAGCACCGGCTCCATGTAGTTGTGTCCCAATATCACCGCATTGCGTTCTTGCTTGAGCTGGAGAATTTCGACGGCGATTTCGGCTTTGTAGTACAACTCGAAGTCCGGCACCAAGGTGCCTAAACGGATTTTCATATCTTCGTATAATGCGTGCGCTGCTGGCTGCATACTCACTCCTCGCTGATGAACGGTTAATTCCGGGTAAACTTAAGACTCAGATCAAAGACCGGTGCAGAGTGGGTGAGTGCTCCCGAAGAGATGTAATCAACGCCTGTCTCAGCAATCGAGCGCACCGTTTGAAGGGTGACGTTACCGCTGGCTTCGAGTTTGGCTCGACCAGCCGTCAGAATGACGGCGTGACGCATCATGTCGAGCGACATGTTGTCGAGCAAGATGCGTTGGACGTGTAACGACAACGCTTCAACGACATCTTCGATGGTACGCGCCTCGACCTCGATTTCTAACCCACGATGTGCGGCCCGCGCATTGTGCACAGCCTGCGTAATCGATCCCGCAAAATCTATGTGATTGTCTTTGATGAGCATCATGTCATACAGCCCAATCCGGTGGTTTTGGCCACCACCCCGCGTAACGGCGAGTTTATCGAGCATGCGCAGCCCAGGAGCGGTTTTGCGCGTGTCAAGAATAACCGCTTGCGTGCCCGCCACGGCCTGCACGAATTGATTGGTGAGTGTGGCGATGCCACTCATGCGCCCCATAAAATTGAGGATGGTGCGCTCCGCAGTCAATAAACCGCGTGCTGGTCCGTCGAACAGCGCCACAACTGTGCCCGGTTCAACCACCGCACCTTCAGTGATGCGTGGCCTACATCGAATCTGCATATCTACAGCCGCACAGACTGTGCTAGCAACGTCTAGTCCGGCCACCACGCCTGCCTGTTTGGCAACTATTTGTCCGTGCATCTGCGCATCAGCAGGAATAATACTTTCACTGGTGGCGTCGCCAGTGCCGATGTCCTCGCGGAGTGCGCGTTCTATTGCCTCAAGAATATCAGTGTGAAGGGTATGCACCATCGTCCCTTGTGTCATCCATGCCTGGCATGGTCTGTGAAATGTTATATGCGATTATAGGGGGAAATTAGATATTGTCAAATGTACGCAAACTATTTTCTCAGTGACAAAAGAGGGTATTCGATAGCGATGCGTTATGCGACACTGCCACCATCAACGGGGAGCACTGCGCCCGTAATAAAACTTGCCTGTTGACTTGCCAAAAAAAGGACGGCGGCTGCAATTTCATCGGGATGCGCATAGCGCCCCATCGGCGTTCCTGCGGTCAACCGTTGCCGCACCGCATCAGCATCGCCATAACTGCGCTCAAGTTGAAAGACCATTTCTGTGGCGGTTGGCGCGGGACAGATGGCGTTGACCCTAATGCCGTCAGTTGCTAACCCTTTGGCTGCTGACTTCGTTAACCCAACCACTGCGTGTTTACTGGCACTATAGGCGATGATGGCAGGACTGCCAACCAAGCCAGTGTTTGATGAGATGTTGACAATACTGCCGCCTCGCCCATATTTTTTCATGGCGCGACTCACATACTTTATCCCATAGAAGACACCCGTACAGTTGATGTTCATGACACGCACAAACGCATCATCCGGATACTCAGTGATGGGGCAGACTGGTCCGCTAATCCCCGCATTGTTGACAAGGACGTCGATACGTCCATAGGTCGTATCGACGTGATCGACGAGCTGTTGCCAGGCGTGTGCATCTGCAACATCGCTGATGATTTGCACTATTCCGGGCTGTGACTCAGCGAATGCCACATCTGTGACGATTACCGTTGCTCCGGCCTGCTGTAACGCGCGTGCGATGGCGGCACCTATGCCCCGGCCTCCTCCGGTCACAACGGCAACAGCGTCAGTGAGTGTGGTCATGCTCGTTTTCCTATTCTGCTATAGGGCGCGGGCGCCAGTGTGGGGCAATATCTGCTAGCATGTGTGCATGGGCGTATACGCCCACGGCTCGTATGTTGGGGTGTTCTGGTGCATACAAGTACAGAATGTTCCCATCGCAATCAGTCAACTCAACGTGGTGAGTCGCACGAGTGCGCATTGATCCACCGAGCGCAATACACCGTTGTGTGTCATGGTTGATGTCGTCGCTGAGGAATGCCACATGATGATACCCGCAGGTTGTTGATGATGTGGAAATCCGCGGTGGGCTGGTGGGGTGTACGAATTGCCAGAGCTCAATTGTAAGGTTAAGCCGTTTAATCCACACAGGATGCAGGCGCGTATCGGTCAACCCTACAACTTGGTCATAGGCAGGATTTGGGCCGATTACACCGGGGTCAACCACCGTGCCACCGATAAATTCTCCGTAAAAGTGCGCCAGTCGTGTCACATCTTCACTGACACAGGCTACATGTCCGAACCACGCTGGAGCAGTGAACGGCGTATATGGGACTTCCTCAATTTCAAAAAGTGTCCGATCAACATCGTGACCGTACAGGTAGAGGTGACCTGTGCGCAAATCGACCGGTGGTGAGTGCGGCACGAGCGTGGTAGCGTCAAGATGTGCGAGTGCACCCTCCATGTGTGGCACTTGGATGCAGACATGGGTAATGCCGGGCGCGTGGACGCTTGGAATTGCATGGTGTTGTACTGCAATTTGCGTGAGCATCAACCCACCATTCGGTGCGATGACAAACGCGTGGTGCGGCGACAGTGGGATCACCGGCAATCCGAGGGCCAGAAATAGTTGTATTGACTTGCGCACATCACTGACGTGCAGGGCAATGTGATGACAGGCAGTAATCATAGACGATGATGGAACACAACCGCGGCAGGGAATCCCTGCCGCGGTTACGCACTTAAAATCCTTTGCTGTCCATGCCCATCGGCAGTGGTGCTGGCCGTTCAGGTCCACTGGTAAGCGCAACATGCTGCCCAGCGCGCGACGAGTCGTGAATGGCGTGCATGATGTCAAGGACATGGTACGTCAACTCGCCGGATGCGCGATGTGCGCGCTTCTCTTGAATGGCCATCGCCATGTCCAACACACCCAAACCGCGACTATTCTGAGCAAAGCTGTGACTGAGTGGCATGACACGCCAGTTCTCTTCACCGGCACGACGGACTTTGACCTCGCCGTCGAAGTTATTGGGGTCAGGTACGAGCATGGTGCCAGCACTGCCGTAGATTTCGAGCCAAGGCAATGTGCTATGCCACACATCGAAGCTGGTAATGATGGTGCCGACCGCGCCAGCCGCAAAATCGAGCACACCAACTACGTGAGTAGGGGTGTTGACGGGTATTTTTTCACCGTATTGTATCGAATTGGTGATGGTGCGTTCTGCAAATGAGATCTGCGCAGATCCACTGACGCGATTGACTGGACCGAGTAAGGTGGTCAGTGCCGTCAAGTAGTAGGGACCCATGTCAAACATCGGACCGGCGCCCGGCTGATAGAAGAAGTGTGGATTTGGATGCCACCCTTCGGGGCCTCGACCCATCATGAATGCGGTTGCGCCGATTGGTCGACCAATCCAGCCGTCGTCAATGAGTTTGCGTGCGGTTTGGAGACCGGCACCCAAAAAAGTGTCTGGCGCACCGCCGACACGTACCCCTTTGGCTGCGGCGTTTTGTAGCATCGCCTGCGCTTCTGCGCGCGTAACCGCCAGCGGTTTTTCGTTGTAGACCGACTTCCCCGCAGCAATTGCCTTGAGCGCAACTTCGCCGTGGGCTGCAGGAACGGTCAGGTTAACGACAATTTCTATTTCGGGATCGGCCAACAACTGCTCTACCGTGTATGCGTTGGCCACGCCGTATTCATTGGCGCGTGCTTGGGCACGACTTACAACGATGTCCGCGACGGCAGCCACGTGTACACCGCGAAATCGCTGATGGCAGTTCTGTAGATAAATGCTACTGATGTTGCCACACCCAATGATGCCAATTGCAGTACTCTTCATGCGGACTCCTTTGTTCGCTGTCTTGAAAGTAACTTGAATATTTTACTATGAAATTCATATACGAAGTATAAAGTGCCAACTATTCGGGCCACACATCTCCCCAACTGAGTCGGCGCGCGACCCCATACGCCGTTGCGTCACGTTTTTGTACAGAAGTAGTCTGCAGACCCGCTGCGCCACACACCATCAACTCAATATGTCCTTTGTGGCTGACAGGATCATGCACGAGGCGCTGGCCACGGTGATCTGTTGCGTGCCGTGACGCTGCCACAAAACTGACTTTCGCTTCTTCCCATCCTACAGACACGGCACGGGCATGACGCTGAAAGTCAGGTCGGGCTATTTTTTGGCCAAAATGACACCAATCGGGAGACGTCATGGGACAGCTGTTGTTGTGTGTGCAAGGCGCAACTATCTGTGCTCCACAGTCGATGAGTTGTTGACGTGCATCCCTGATAATCGAAAAAAAGTTCGATGTACCTGGTTCAATGATAATGAGTAACTGTTTGGTGGCTGCCCATGCTGCATCAATGATGCGTATTCGTTGCGGTGCACTTAACTCGTTGAGCACATGACCAATGATGACTACATCATGTTCAGCCCACGATTGTGTTGCCGTGATATCGTGTACGACGTACGACGTGCGCCCCGGTAAGATGTCACAGAGCTGTTTGGCGACTGCTACAAACGCCGGCTCTCGTTCAATAGCGGTACGTTCAACAAGTGATGGCAGAAGTGCATGCGCCACCCATAAAGCAGTACCAGGGCCACTTCCGATGTCGAGTATACTCCGCCACTCATCCGTCTCGACATGTGGCATACACATGCGTAGCGCACGATGTATTTGGGCATACGTCGCAGGGAGCATCATAGCCGTATAAGCGACTGCGTCAATTGGTGCAGTCACGAGTGTCGAGCCGTTCCGTGGCGCCCGATATCGTTCACTCAGCTGTCGCGCTGCATCGCTCCACTGCCGACTCGGTATTTGATGGAGTAGTTGACGAATGGCGTGTTGTAGTACCGGCGGTAACGTAATCACGGCGTTGGTGTTTCAACAGGCGTAGACGTGATGGTTGGGTTAGGTGTATCTGTGGCTGCCGGGGTATTGGTTGGTACAGGCACCGTCAGCGTTGGTGTAATTGTTGGTGCCGTCGTGCTTGTGGCCGGGATGGGCGTCAACGTTGCACTCCGCGTTGCTGTGCGTGTGACCGTGGCGGTGGCGGTAGCGGTGGCCGTACTCGTCCCGGTGGCAGTGGCGGTGGCGGTAGCGGTTGCTGTCGCAGTAGCCGTGCTCGTCTCTGTGTTGGTGGCAGTAATTGTCTCTGTGACGGGGACCACTGTTGCACTTGCTACGGGTGCTGAAGTTGCACTCGCCGCCACTGTTTTGATGGGTGTTACGGTGCTCGGTCGGCGCGTTGCCTGGTTCGTCACCACGATTGAGGTGGCAGTCTCCGCGTTGCCGGTAGGCATCACAATTAACGCCACGGTCTTTGAGGGTTCAATCTCGCTGGTTGCCGATGCAGTCATGGTGACAATGCGTGTCAAGGTCGGATTGACGCCGGTACTTTCATCGGGAGTTGTTGAACCGGCAAACTGCGTGTTAATTAGGATGATAAAGGTGATTATCAGGCCGAGCCCAAGTGGCACAATGATATTCAACGGAATCGTGTCGGGTCGAAATACAGGCCGACTCGGCAGTCCACTGCGCGCTTCAAGAATGTTGCGACGTCGTGGTTGTGTTGACCCATCGCCAGTTACCACTGGATTCGCATTTGACGGTTGCGTCGCATACGATTCGTCGGGATCGGTCATCTCAATCGCCATAGTCGCTTTGGGTGATGCATGGCGGGGTTTTGCTAGGCCAGACACCAATAGTGCGGCTTGCGTGTTATTGGGCACCGCTTGAAACGCCGCGTCAATGGCATCACAAAACGCGAGCCCAGTCTGGTATCGGTCGGCAGGATTTTTGGCAAGTGCCTTGTCGAGTACGTCAACGAGCCCTTCGGGTAGTCCATGCGCATGCACCGGGAGTGGTGGGGCTTTTTTCTGGGCGTGCGCCACAATCAAATCGGGAGTGTTACCGGTGAATGGCACATCACCACAGAACATCTCGTATGCCGTGATTGCGAGGGAGTACAAATCGGTACGGTAATCAACCGTGTCGCCAGAGACTTGTTCGGGCGACATGTACTCGGGTGTACCCATGAACAAACCGGTACGTGTCAACCGACCACTATCATCATCTGTCGAGACAGAAATACCAAAGTCGGTTAAGAGGATGCGACCATTCGTGTCTATCAGGACATTTTGAGGTTTGATATCGCGATGCACTGCACCATGACTATGCGCATAATCAAGGGCTGACGCAATTGCGCGTATAATCACCGCTGCAGTTTCACCGGGTATGGGACCATGTTCTTTGATGGCCGCATAGATGCTCCGACCATTGATGAACTCCATGGCCAGATACTGAATGCCGTCAATTTCTCCCACATCGAACAACGTGACGATGTGCGGATGTTGAAGTGCGGCGACAATTTTGCCTTCTCGACGAAAGCGTGCAGAAAACTCTGGCTCAGAGGCAAGCTGCGGGGCTAATACTTTTAGGGCAACGGTACGTCCTAAGATGGTGTCAATGGCACGATATACGCGTGCCATACCCCCACGTCCGATCTCAGCTTGAATTTTGTAGCGATCTATTCGCCTGCCAATGAGATTTAACACATACCGTCCTGTCTGATTGCATGTCAGTGTGGTATAATCGGCATAGTTCGCACATTGTACCATATGCACCGGTGTATGTGATTGCAACGCGTTTGTAATGGGTACATTTCGAATCGGAGGTCGATTGTGAATAAATCCAATCCTGTACCACTTCTACGCATACGACATCCAAATACTCCTGAAATCCAAATTGAATGGCATCGCGATGTCATTTCGATTGGTCGCGACCAACTCAACGATATTGTTATTCCCCATCCATTGGTGTCTCGTCGCCATGCAACGCTCGAACACAACGAAGGAGCCTATCTCATTCGTGATTTGAAAAGCACGAACGGCACATTCGTCAATGACGCTGCTATCACTGATCCGCATGTGCTCAATAATCAGGACGTTGTGGTAATCGGCGAGAGCGAGATTGTGTTCATTGATCCTGAAGCCACCGTGAAGGGTGATTTACCACTGTTCACGTTTCGTCGAGTGCCAGATAGTGACATTCTCATCGATGATGGCGCCAAAACAGTCCACATCAGAGGAACGCTTCTCGACCCCCCATTGACGGTCAAAGAGTTCCAATTATTGCTACTTTTGTTTACACGGCAAGGCAACGTGGTAAGCAAGGAAGAAATCGCCAAGTCAATCTGGGACTACGAAGTGTTTGATTTTAATTCCATTGATGCACTCGTCTACCGAGTCCGTCAGCGCATTGAAATTGACCCAGCCATGCCCCGCTATCTCGTCACCGTGCGCGGTTTTGGATATAAGCTCATCATCAATCCTGATAGTGGACAAACCAGTTAATCGTTTATATGACACCATCATGACGGTTGCATGCAGTGGCGACAATCGAGGCAGTGTGACGACGCTTTCCTGCTATAATCGCATTGTTTCGCCACGTTTAACCGTCGGTAAGTGCACTGATTGATGCATACCGCATTGCACCAATGCGCGGTTGTGCATGGAGGGTATGATGAAGATTCTTGTCACTGGTGGTGCCGGATATATCGGGAGTACGGCAACTGCAGAGCTTGTTGCTGCAGGGCACGATGTCGTCGTCGTTGACAATTTGTACCAAGGACATCGTGAAGCAGTTCATCCTTATGCGCAGTTTATTCACGCAGATTTGATGGATGAATCAGCCGTCAACCAGATTTTTGCGGCACACAAGGGGATTGAGGCAGTCATGCACTTCGCCTCGTACACCCTCGTTGGCGAAAGCATGCAATACCCAGCCAAGTATCTACGCGATAATACGGTGGCCGGCATCAATCTTTTCGAAGCGGCGGTTGCGGCCGGTGTCGGTCGTATCATCATGTCATCCACGGCAAATCTCTTCGATGAACCCGAGATGATGCCCATAGAGCCAGAGTGCAAGATTGTTCCCGGGTCGCCGTACGGAGAATCCAAATTCATCCTAGAGCGTGCGCTCCACTGGTACGAGCGCATCCACGGTCTCAAATACGCCTGCTTGCGCTACTTCAATGCTGCTGGTGGTACCCCAAATCGCGGTGAAGACCACACACCTGAGCTCCACCTGATACCTGTTGTCCTGCAAGTCGCCCTCGGTCAGCGCGAGTCAATAACCTTGTTCGGCGGCGATTATCCTACCCGAGACGGCACCTGTGTCCGTGACTATGTGCACATCGTTGACCTGGCTCATGCCCATATTTTGGCGCTCGACGGCATTGCCCGCCTCGGTAGCCGCAAGTACAATCTCGGCAATACCAACGGATTTACCAATCTTGAGGTGGTCGAGACTGCTCGCAAGGTGACCGGTCACCCCATCCCGTGTACAATTGGGCTACGCCGCCCTGGCGATCCGGCTGTTTTGATTGCCTCTGCCCAAAAAATCCGTGACGAGCTTGGCTGGCAACCCAAATACCCACAGCTCGAGCAGATTATTGGGAGCGCGTGGGAATGGCACCAATCACATCCGCAAGGGTATCGCACCAAATAATCTTGCATACATCAAATAGCACACAGGGCATGGATTGCAATCCATGCCCTGTGGTCGTTGGTGCCTGATACCTGTTTACTTCAAAAATATCTCGATGACGGGGACATGCACATTAGGCTTGACGATTGGCACTTGAATGGCAACCGGTGTGCTCGCATTGCCTGCCATGCCTGACCACGATGCTTCATGTACTTCACCAATATGCACTTCACTTCCATCATGCAAAAACTGTGCGTAGGCAATTCGCTCCGCCAGTCCTGGGCAGTAGATATCGCGGAACGGCCATGCGAAGATGTGTAAGTACAACGAGTTGCGTTCAGCGTTGTAGGTGTATCGGCAATCTGGTGGTGCCACAAGACCATCTGGCGCAGGACCGCAGCCATACACTGAACGCCCATGTAACTCCATCCACTCGCCCATCCCCGACAACCGCTCTTTGGCACGCGCATCAAACAATCCACGCGCAGTCGGACCTACATTTAATAATAGATTGCCACCTTTGCTCACGCCGTCGACGAGCATACGAATCAGCAAATCGACGCTTTTCCAGGTGTGTTCATCGCGGAAGTAGCCCCACGAGCCACTAAACGTCTGACATGCCTCCCAAACCACAGGATTACCATCTTTGTCTTTGAGTCCATTTGCCGGTTGGAACTGCTCTGGCGTAACAAAATCGCCGACATCCGGTAAATCGAGTCGGTTATCCACGAGTGCATGCGGCTGGAGCTCTTGGACAATTGCGTACAACTCCTCGGACTCCCACTCGTTGCTGCCCTTGCCGTCTTCACCAGGATACGAAAAATCAAACCAAAAAAGGTCGATTTTGCCGTATTGCGTGCATAGTTCAAGCACTTGGTCGCGCATGTATTTTGCGTATTTACGCATATCGCGTTGGTTGTTCTTGGCGCGCTCCTCGGCGTTATTGCGCATCGGATGAATCTTGTCGATAGTGAACTCTGGGTGATGCCAGTCAATCAGCGAGTAGTAGAACCCAACTTTGATGCCCTCGGCACGGAATGCGTCAACAGTGGCACGTATCAAATCACGTTGGTAGGGGGTGTTTTTGATGCAGTAATCAGTGTGCGCACTCGGCCACAAACAAAACCCGTCGTGGTGCTTCGTGGTAATCACGAAATACTTCATGCCTGCCAATTTGGCCATTCGTGCCCATTCTTTTGGGTCAAACAAATCGGGATCGAAATGGTCAAAATAGCGTTGGTAATCGGCAATACTAATTTCTTCGCGGTTGCGAATCCACTCGTGGCGCGCCGGCATGGCATACAAACCCCAGTGAATGAACATGCCAAACCGATCATGGACAAACCAGGCTGGATCGGGTTTCTTGAAACGTGACGTCATTGGCGTTTCCTTTTGGTGGTATGCGAACGCCCCTAGTATACCGCAAATGTATATATATCGTGTGCAAAAAGGCGTATTTTGTCCCGAAAATCACCAAAAAACGGTCAATTTATATAAATAAGTGCGTAGAAGCACGCTTCTACGCACTTATTAGGCGTCGTCTGCACTACGTAGATGCATTAGGGAGTTGTGGCGTATCAAGTTGGCGAAGTTCGGGTACCTTGGCAGCGGTACCCACGACGACGCCGACACACAATATGCCTCCAATAATCACCGCAATTGGCGCTCCAATAATACTTGCAGTTAGTCCAACCACAAATTCACCGAGTTGAGGACCCCCAGCAACAAAAACCATGTTGACGGCGGTCATGCGGCCACGGAGTTCGTCTGGTGTCAACAGCTGCCGCAATGTGCCGCGGATTACCATGCTCACGGTATCCGCCATCCCAGTGATTGCCAGCATGACGAGTGTGAGTGGGAACCACGTCGAGGCGCCAAACAGTGATGTGGCAATGCCAAAGACAGCCACCGCGATCAACAATACAGGCCCTTGTTGGCGAATCTTGCGTGACGTCAAAAAGAGTGCTGCCACGAATGCGCCAACTGCAGGCGCAGAGCGCATGAATCCGTACCCTTGCGCTCCGACGCCGAGAATGTCATTGGCAAAGATAGGCATCAACGTCATGGCAGCGCCGAAAAACGTAGCAAAGAAATCAAGGACCATCGTTGACGCGATAATCTTACTTTTGAAAACGAACTTCAAGCCTTCAAGGGCATCGGCCAAACGGACTGGTGCTCGGGCTGTGGTCGGTTTGGCAGGTGGCGTAATATTCACGGCTGCGTAGACAACCGCCAGGTAGGTCGCAGCATCAATCCAGTACAACGGCACAACGCCCAGTGAAGCAATCACGATTCCTGCTATGGATGGCCCGATCACGGTACCGAGTTGCCACGATACAATTCCCGCACTCATGGCCTGTGGGAGTCGATCAGGGGGGACGAGCGTAGGGATGAGCGCTTGTCGGGCTGGCATCTCAAAGGCGTTTGCGATGGCAGTTACCACCACCATGGCGTAGACTAGCCAGAGTGCCGGGCGTTCGAGACTACCAGCAATCGCTAGGATAACGGATGCTACCAGTGCGATACACGACGTTACTACGATGACATAACGACGGTCGTAGCGATCGGCAGCTACGCCGGCAAATAACGCGCTGATGGTCATCGGGATGACGCGCATTAATCCAATAAATCCAAGCGCTAGTGCAGGATTCACTCCTTGCTGAGTGGCAATCAAATAGACTTGCCAATCGACCGCCACAATGCGCATTTGCGATCCAATGATTGAGATGAGCTGACCAATCCACAACAAGCGGAAATCACGATAGCGCATGATTTCCATAAAGCCGGTTTGACGTTCCATTTGGACCTTTGGTTAGGTAATAATCATGGTACATAGCATAGCAGATTATCCAGGTGATTATGGTGTCGCTTGCAGCTGTGCAGATGAGCGATGCTGTGGATATTGATGTACATAAAACAACAGTGCAGTCAGTGCCATACAGACACAGTGGGCAATAATCGGCCATGTAAACCCACTTTGTACTTGTAGCCAACCACTGATACTCGCTGCTGCGGCCCATCCAAACGACCACAACATGTTATTTATGCTCGTCGTGAATCCACGTTGTTGCGAGCCAACTGTGCTCAAAATCAACACATCGCCAGCCGGATACACTTGCCCGACTAAGAACATGCTTATCGTGTACGCAATCATGAATATGATCGGATTTGGCAACAAGACAACGCTCATCACACATCCTGCAATTGCCGATGCGATGACTACAGTCTGCTGTGCCCCAAAGCGTTTGATGAATGATCCACTCGCAAACCCAGCCACCACGGATGCCACACTCACAACCGCAATCACGATCCCGATTGTTGCATCCGAAAACGCATACTGCTGGCGCAAGTATAAATTGAGAAATGGATGAAGCATACCACCTGCTAACCCCAGTGTGAGTCGACCCAAAGATCGATACACGATGTACCGTCGCGGAATGGAATCGTCGATTGCCGATCCTGCGGTGTCCGCTGAATCAGTATGATCGCGCGCTACTGCGGCCGGCGATGAGATTCGCGCATGAATGCCGATGAGCGAAATAATCGCCAATCCGGTCAACACTATACTGCTGTATAGTGCGTGGCGATAGGCGTCTACCGACGTCGCCTCAATCCCTTGAAGTTGTGCTACTATGCCGGGTAAACTCCCTCCGACCAGTGCACTGATAATGCCGGTAGTCATGATGAGTGCGAAGTTAACCCCAAACAAAAACGGGCGTTGCTCGGGCGTTGTGACTTTGCTTAGTAATGGGAGAATAGCAGTCGCTTGTGCGGTAAATAGAACGCCCGCAAAAAAGTACCCGGCACGGATGACGTGAATGTCCGTCGTGTTTAAGAGTACCAACCACGTGACTATGTTGACCATACCAACAAACTGAATGGTGCGCACACCGCCAAAGCGGTCCACGGCAAGTCCGAGCGGGATGCCAAACAGAAATCCTGAAATACGCGTCAAACTGACCATTTGACCGGCAATCGAATTATCGAAGCCTAGGCTCACCAGATAAAAGTTGAACATAATCTCGGGCAGGCCGGTTGCAACACCAACAATCACGGTAAACACGAATAATCGCCATACTAACGGCGAATACGCTCCCATACGCTCTGCAATCATACACACCTTTGTTTGTCTATGGAGTGGTGACTCACATTCTAGAACATGTGTAGATGTATGTAAATAGACGAAAGGTATTGGGCACATAAAACACCCCTGCACACGTCGTGCAGGGGTGTTTGTGTGGCGGGGAGAGAGAGATTTGAACTCTCGAGGGCTTGCACCCTACGGCATTTCCAGTGCCGCGCACTAGACCACTATGCGACCTCCCCATACGCAAAACAGCCAGCGCGTGGCTGGCTGTTTGGTTGGTGCCAAGTACCGGGGACGATCCGGTGACCTCATGTTTTTCAGACATGCGCTCTACCAACTGAGCTAACTTGGCCTGTGCCACCAGGCGAATTATGGTGGGCGATGACGGACTCGAACCGCCGACACCCTCGGTGTAAACGAGGTGCTCTACCAACTGAGCTAATCGCCCGCTAACCGGGAGTGTGAATGTGGTGCCGAGAAAGGGACTTGAACCCTTACGAGATTTGACTCTCACTAGCCCCTCAAACTAGCGCGTCTGCCATTCCGCCACCTCGGCAACAATCGGTATTATACGCATACCGAACCGTGTTTGTCAAACCGAGTTTTTGTGAGGTGTCACGCATCATCCGATACCGTTCTTCTTCAATGCCCGCCGTCAACTGCTCCTGACTCTCCCCAAATCGCGACCACGTTCTCCACGTTTGTGATATATCTTCATAAAATTGTATGTTTGACATGACAAAATATATGGTATACAATACATTTTGTTAGCTTCATTGTACAAGGAGTATACATGGGTATTCATAAAAGGGTGCATGGGTCAGTATTGGTGCCATCATGGTGCTCTACATTCCATATTTTATTGACGTATATACAGAACCAATGACTGCGCTGTATCGCTTCTGGTATGTTGCAATTGGCATGGCAGTGATACTCAGTGTATTTCACGCCATCGATAGCATATTGCATTTGCTCAATAGGCGTCGAGGAGTATATGCAGTGGTTGACGAGCTTGATCAGCGTATTCAACACAAAGCAGCACTCGTCTCAGGAGGGTTGCTTGCGTGTATGGTGATGATCTGGGTGATAGTGATGATGTACGCACTACCGATGCTCGGTGACGAAGTCATAGAAACATCGAGTGATGGGAGTTTGTCATATATTGCATGGCCAATTACACAGATAATGCACGCAGTCCAATGGCTGTTTGCGAGTTTTGTGGGTGCCCAGGTGCTCTATTACGGCATGATTCTTGGGCAGTACCGGAGTATGTCGCGTGAGTAATGCCAACATTATAACGAATCGCATCCGCCAGTTGCGATTTTTTCATCATGAAATGACGCAACAGGAGCTTGCAGAACGCGCGGGTATCACGCGGCAAACGGTGATCGCCCTTGAGCAGGGGAAGTACTATCCATCGTTGGAGCTTGCCTTTCGCCTGGCGCGTGTATTTGGTGTATCTATCGAAGACGTCTTTCAATTTGACGAAGATTCGCAATAATGCGATGTGGGTGGTCAAGTGATAGCCGAAAAGACAAGACCCGCGACGTATGTCGTGGGTCGTTCTTTGGCTGGGGTACAAGGATTCGAACCTCAACTACATGAGCCAGAATCATGCGTACTACCGTTATACTATACCCCATCGTGTTTGTGGTGCCGATGAAGAGATTCGAACTCTTACGAGGTCACCCTCACTACGCCCTGAACGTAGCGCGTCTGCCAGTTCCGCCACATCGGCGCTTGCAACCACGTCATGTAATATACACGATTGACGTGTTGTTTGTCAAAGCCAAAACGCCGACGGCTGTGGCGTTGAATCTCGTGGTCGTTGCTGTTCACCGGATGCTTAAAAATGCACCACACTAAAACACTCAGGAATATGTGAATCGTACACACCATGCAGATTTAAGCTCCAC
>VGPG01000040.1 GCA_016875555.1 Chloroflexota bacterium
TACAGCGAAGGACTCATCAAAAATCGCTACATCGGCCGTACATTCATTCAACCCGATGACCGACTGCGCAAGGTTGGTATTCAACTCAAATTCAACCCACTAGCCGACAACTTGGACGGCAAGCGCGTGATCATCATTGATGACAGCATCGTGCGTGGCAATACGTCTGGACCGATGGTGCGCATGCTCCGCGCTGCAGGCGCAAAAGAAGTGCACATGCGTGTATCCTCACCACCAATTAAACATCCCTGTTACTTAGGCGTCGATATGGCTACCTATCCCGAATTAATCGCCCATCGCTTGACTGTGCCTGAAATATGCATGCACCTTGGACTTGATTCACTCGCCTATTTGTCGCTCGATGGTCTACAAAACGCTACCCGCGCCAATGGATTTTGTCATGGGTGCTTTACTGGCAAATACCCCGTCGAAGTATCTCTCGTTGATAAACATGCCTTCGAAAACCGATAGTCGTTTACTGCCTCTGTTTTCGCAACTCGTTGGCCACTTTGCCCATGAACCGGCATGGTGGCCAATACATACACATGATCGCGTATTTGAAGTTACCATTGGTATGGTCTTGGTACAACAAACGCGTTGGGAACAGGTCGAAGCAGCAGTACTTCGCTTGCTCAACGCCGGGTACACCTCGTTTGACGCGCTCGCACACGCTGATCCCATTCAAATTGGTAGCTTATGTAAACCATGTGCCTTTTATATGCGTAAAGGGGAGGCGCTCGTACGACTCGCACAACGAATCTGCACAACCCACAATCAAATGCATGCCATTTTGACACTCCCACGACATGAATGTCGGCGCATACTCTTGTCGTTACCACAAATAGGACGCGAGAGCGCTGACACTATCATGCTTTATGGTGGTTCACATCCGCTATTTATTGTTGATGCATATGCGCGGCGATTCTTGCATCGCACCGGCATCTATCGTGATGTTGTGGATGTCATCAATGCCGATTATGATCTTGTTCAACGTATCGTAGAGGAAGATGTGGGGCAACTTGACGTACAAAATGCACGTGAATTACATGCAATGATGGTAGAAGTGTGTATTCACCACTGTAGTGCAACTCGCCCACGATGCACACAAAGCGGCGCATGGCGCCGCTTTGTAGATGTACGAAAATGCGCAGAGCATTGTCCGCCGTGTTCTGGGTGTCCTACACAATCAGTGTGTGCATATCATTTGACTAGGATACCACTGACGGAGTAAAAATAAGTTCCCACGCATAGGTTCCCTGCGTTTGACGCACACCGTGCCAAATCCCTGCAGTCGGCGAATGATTACCATAGTCGTACTTATGGCCGCTCAAATCTATTGCATCATTGGTCGTTTCTTGGAGTGTTGCAAGTACACAACACCCATGCGTAACCAGCATGATTCGTTCGAGATCACGTTGCGCTACTTCGGTTAAGAGCCCGCGCACGCGTGCTCGGATATCGCGATGAGCTTCACCAGGTGCGCCTTCTTTGATACTCTCAACATATGCAAATGGAGCAAGCACATGCTCTGAGACAATCGCAGCAGTCTGTCGTGTGCGAATGAACGGCGACACAAATACTGCATCAATGGCACGTTGTTGCAAAAACAATCCTGCTTGCAAGGCCTCTTTGCGACCAATCGGGGTGAGTGGAGGACCAGGCGGGATATTATATGCAATGCTACTTGTACGATCGGGGGCTGCGTGGCGCAATATATAAATCTCGTGTACCATAACCTCGTCCATTACAACAATCCACTTGTATTTTCTCACAATTCCAGGAGGCATGCATGAGCGCTGGTCGTCTTGTAGGTCGCACCGCTATTGTCACCGGTGCAGGTCGCGGCATTGGCCGTGGAATCGCAATCGGGTATGCCAAAGAAGGCGCACGTGTTGCGCTCGTGAGTCGCAATGCACACGAACTCGAAGAGGTTGCGCAAGAGATACGTCAGCAGGGCGGTGAAGCCTTGGTAACTCCTGCCGATGTGCGAGATTCTGACGCCGTAGATGCAGTTGTGGCTGACGTGGTCAACACATGGGGCACCGTGGATGCCTTGGTGAATTCTGCAGGTATACCAATGGTGTCACCAACCACTGAACTCTCGAATGAACGGTGGCAACAAGCGCTCGATATCAATATCAATGGCACATTCTTCTTCTGTCGCGCAGTTGGCGCGGTAATGCTCAAACACGGATGTGGCACCATTATTAATATCGGTTCTTTGCACTCATTTCAGGGAATTCCGATGCGTGCAGCATACGCAGCATCGAAGGGTGCAGTCCTCCAATTCACCAAATCATTGGCCACTGAATGGGCACCGCACGGTATACGCGTGAATTGCATCTCACCTGGCTGGATTCGTACGCCTCTCCAGGATGACCTCGTCAAACAAGGCAAGCTCGATCGCGCGCCAATCATCGCTCGTACTCCAATTAGACGTGTTGGCGAGGTGAGTGACATCGTTGGACCTGCTATTTTTCTAGCATCTGATGAATCAGCGTTCATCGTTGGTGAACAATTAGTTGTTGATGGTGGTTGGGGCGTATACGGCTTTTTTTAAGCATATGTTTTGTATCAACATCACATACGGCATCTATTCATTCGCACGCAATAACCCGTGCTGGTACATGTAGTTTCGTACGCGCTCGCGTAGCGTGTCACGTGCAATTCTGAATTGGTGAATAGTTCCTGCTATCGCAGGATCAATGATACTCCAATGGTACGTGACAGGGTGTGCAAAGTGCCGTTCAACATGCGTGCGTGCATAATCACATACCGAAATCACCACATCAGGTGTCACATCTAATTCTACGATTTGTTTGGCCTCGTGATGCATTAGGTCAATACCGACTTCAGCCATTACATCGCGTGTAAGTGGATTTATGGTACTCGGCTCAACACCTGCACTGACCACGCGGAGCTGTGGCGCGTAGTAACGAGCCCATGCTTCGGCCATTTGCGAACGCGCACTGTTTGCACGACATATAAATGCCACAACCGGATACGCATTTGGCGTGTCGATTGGTGCAAGAAGGGTGGACTGCAGCGATGCAAGATACCCTTCAACCATCTCTGGAACATATTGATAATACATCGTTCGCCCATCAAAATCACTACGATGACTACGTATGACCCCCGCGTCGCTCATCATACGCAGATGATATGATGCGGCACTTGCACTCGAACGTAGAATCTTGCTGGCTTCGTGGGCCGTGAGATCGCGTCTGCGTAACTCGATGAGCAGTTGCATGCGCTCTGGCTGACTCAGTACTTCTGAAACTTTATGGATGTCCATACTCACCTCTCACCAATAGCTTACCACACCTTGCATATATTTCAAAAATATTTTAATATTTAAAATATATTTGAAATATCAGAGGTTGACATGGTACGCATCGGAATAAACGGATTTGGACGAATCGGCAGATTGAGTGCGCGCGTGGCTGCGACCTATAGTTCACTTGCGATAGAACACATCAACGAGCCGAACGGCGATACTGCGATGTGCGCATACTTACTTAACTACGACAGTGTCCATGGGCGCTGGGGTAACCAGGCCATTGCGACCGAAACCGGGATTGAAATCGACAACAAACAAATCATAGTGACGCATCAGAGCCAAATCGAACAGACAGACTGGTCTGCATGCGACATAGTACTAGAATGCAGTGGTAAGTTTCGGACTGCAGAAAGTCTTGAACCCTACTTTGCTCAAGGTGTCAAACAAGTCATCGTGGCTGCTCCAATCAAAAAAGATGCGTTGAATATTGTGCTGGGTGTCAATCAGGACCGATTCAGAGCCGAACATCATCGACTAATTACCAATGCATCATGTACCACAAACTGTTTGGCACCCGTCGCCAATGTCATCCACACTACGCTCGGTATCAAACACGGCATGATAACCACGATGCACTGTATGACCAACACGCAGAGCGTGGTTGACAAACCGAGTAAAGACGCGCGAAGAGCACGTTCCGCGTCCACAAACATGATTCCAACCACGACAGGTTCGGCATCAACAATTGGACTTATCATTCCTGCGCTCAACGGAAAGCTGGACGGCATTGCAGTCCGGGTGCCAATGCTTGGCGCATCACTCACAGACTGTGTCTTCGAAGTCGAACAACCCACAAGCGTAGCGGAAGTAAATGCCATCCTCAAGGCGGCAAGTGACACGCCACAACTCAGAGGCATACTCGGCTACGAACCAGCGTTACTCGTGTCGAGCGATTACCGTAGCGATACACGATCAGCAATCGTGGATGCTAGTTCAACGATGGTAACTGGAGGCACGCAGATAAAAATACTGGCTTGGTATGACAACGAGATGGGTTATTCACATCGTATGGTTGAGTTAGCTGCATATGTCGCGGGCAAATGGAGTTCAAAATGAATCAGCAAGATGCAATTCGCATCGGATCTGCGTACAGCATACTCACGCTTTCAGACGGTGCACTCCGCATGCTCGTACTTTTTCACTACTACACGCTGGGGTACAACGCACTCGACTTAGCGCTCGTCTTTGTGCTTTATGAATTTTGTGGCATTGTTGTCAATCTATTTGGCGGTCAATTTGCAAATCGCATCGGTCTCTTGACTACGATGCGTATCGGCATTTTGCTGCAGATACTCACTATCAGCGCACTTGCCATCCCAAGTGAAATCCCGGCACCGTGGTATGTCATGATCTTTCAAGGGTTTGCCGGTATCGCCAAAGACATTACCAAAATCAGTGCCAAAAGCGCAATCACCACATTGTCATCACAAACCACACTTGGTCTCTTTCGTATCATCGCAGCAGTAACAGGTGCAAAAAACGCTTTAAAAGGTTTCGGTTTTTTCGTAGGCGGTTTATGTTTGGTAATATTCGACATGCGCACGGCACTCATCGTTCTGGCATGCTGGGTAGGCATCGGTATGCTCTTGACACTAATTGTGACACAGGCATTTCCTGCAACCAAACTAAAATCGCTCCGCGGAATTTTTTCACCACTTGCGCGTGTGAATCGCCTTGCTGCTGCCCGTATTTTTTTGTTTGGTGCGCGCGATGTATGGCAAGCGATTGCGTTACCTATTTTCATTGCAACCGCACCGAATTGGGGATTCTGGCAATCAGGGAGTGTGATGGCGTTGTACACGATTGGCTATGGGTTCATACAGGCGTTGACGCCCCGCTTATTACGCAACGTACGCACGGCCGATGGACGCATTACTGCGCTGCTGGCGCTTATTCCGGCACTAATATGTGTCTCAGGAGCAGGGTTGGTACACGGCACCACAACAAATGTCGAAGCGACACTTGTCGTGGTACTCATTTTTAGCGTCGCATTTGCTGTGAATTCCGCAGTACACTCGTTTTTGATCGCGGCGTATGCCGAAGAAGGGGCGGTCAGTCTTGATATTGGGTTGTACTACAGTGCGAATGCGTTCGGCAGATTATGCGGCACATTTGCATCTGGTTGGTGTTATGTCGAGTTTGGCATCATTGGAGCAATGATTGGTGCAGGCATCATGTTTCTCCCGGCAGCCATTCTGGCATGGCCGCTGCCTGCACCGCACAAACAACTTACCGCAAGTGAACTCACAACCACCGAATAGACCACTTGCAATGGCGGGTCACTCTAGTTTGTCACGATACGGCAATACGCCGACCAAGACGCCAGAGATGACGTAACAGACTGCAGAAATAACTAACACGGTCGTAAACGAACCAGACTGTAGCTGACCGCTCCACGTCGACGCGACCGCCCATCCGAGCGACCACGACATACTCGACATACTTGTACTTGTGCCGCGTTGTTGCACGGGAATTGTTTGCATCATCAACGCAGAGAAGAGCGGAAACGTGAGTCCAATTAGCAAACGATTGATGTCGTATGCTGCGGATGCAACTGGTAACCAGGGAATGATCATCAACAACATGGTAGGTGCACCAAATCCGCGCGACCAGGCAGCGACGGAACGCACACTGAATCGTTTTGAAAGTGGTCCACCAATCATACTCCCGACGCCCATTGCCAACGAGGCGATGGCCAAACTTGCGCCGACCGCTGCGTCAGATAACTGGAATTGTTGGCGAAAAAAGAGGTTTTGGAACGGCACAAACATACCACCAGCAAAGCCAAAGAAAAAGGATGGCGACACCAACAAAAGTAACACGTAGAACGGTACTGGTGGGATAACGACACCTGGCGTTGCATTTGCACTCGTACTGGCGTGGTGTGCGTTCCCGGTTTTGATGCCAATTAACGGCACAGCGGCCAACAACCCGAAGATTGAAACGGTAAACATGGCCATGCGATACGCCGGCTCGGACGTCGCTGATACGCCCATTATAGGTGCAATGAGTGCGGGTAATGAGCCACCGATTATACTCCCGACAGACCCAACCATGGTCGATGCCGCAGCATTTATGCCAAACATTGCCGCACGTTGACGTGGTTCGATGACCTGACTAAGCAACGGCACAACTGCCGTGTATGTGGCCATGTTTGCCGCACCGATGACAAAATAGACGGCATTCATAAGCTGTAACGGCGTAACTTCCCACGAACCAATGGTCAGTCCAACACCATCAAGTAAGAGCAAAACAGCCCATCCAATGGCATACGTCAAAATGCCAATGTACAGCATACGTTGAGCGCTGAGCTTATCGATAACCATGCCGATCGGAAGCCCTAAAAAGACGCCCGCAACGCGAAAAACGGACTGCATCTGACCTGCAACCGCATTGTCATACCCTAAACTCGTTAAATAGAAGTTGAAAAGAATATCAGCAATGCTAAACGACAATCCAAACAACACTCCGTGCGTGAGGATACGATAGACTGCTGGAGATCCACCCGCCATTAATTCCCGCCATTGCGAGCGTAAGGTTACCACGATTCACCTCTTGTTGACATGTGTACCTGATCAATCGAATTCGGACAATGAAATACCACGCTGATCCACTCAAACAATTACTTGCCCGTATCTTTGAACGGAATGACATAGAACGATAATGCGGATACGACATATGCCACAGCGGAGGCAATCATGACCCAATAGAAACCGCTTGCTGACTGGATGTAGCCACTGACGAGGGCTGATGCGGCCCAACCGAGCGACCATAACATGCTCGTCAAACTTGTTGCGGTGCCACGCTGATGTGCGGGCACCGACTGCATGACCAGTGCGTCAGCGAGGGGGAACGTGACCCCGATGACAAGGCGGCTCACATAATATGCGGCGGCAGACACGTATAAATTTGGTACGAGCATGAGCAGGAGAGTCGGCGCCGCCAAAAACCTGGTCCACGCAGCAGCATGGCGTAAACCAAACTTCTTGGAAAGTGGCCCACCAATTAAACTCCCAAAGCCCATTGCAAACGCGGATATTGCCAGGATTAATCCTACCTGCGCATCCGGCAAACCGAATTGTTGGCGAAAGAATAAATTCTGAAAGGGAACCACCATACCGCCACCTAATCCGAGTAGGAATCCCTGCGATGCAAATAATACTAAGCTCATGAACGGCAATTTGGGGTCAGTGGGATCGTCAACAGTCACACGTGCATTTTGTTGATTGGTGACTGCTTGCCCAATACCAAGCAAAGGGAGAATGGCAAGAAATGAAATTAACGAGACGCTTAACAGCGCCACTCGATACGCCAACACATCGGTGGCAGCGACGTTGAGGAGCGGTGCTACCAACGAGGGGAGCGATCCACCGAACAACGACCCAATAAATCCGACTGCAACTACAGCACCCGCATTTATACCAAAAAAAGTAGCACGTTGCTGCGGCTCAATCACACTACTCAGGAGCGGGATGATCGCGGTATACGTGGCAATGTTTGCGGCACCAACCAAGAAGTAGATGGGTGCGATGATGGAGATGTCTTCCCAGCCAAGCACGACAATCCAACCGATTGCATATGCGGTAATCGCAAACATAAGCACTTTACGCGCACCTTGTTTGTCGATGAGCATGCCCATCGGGATACCAAATATCACGCCAGCTCCTCTAAAAATTGAATTCATCTGACCAGCGGCTTCATTGCCATAGCCCAAACTTAATAAATAAAAGTTGAAAAGTACGTCTGAGACACTGGCAGCTAAGCCAAAAAGCAGGCTGTGTGCCAAAATACGCAACACGACCGGAGACAAACTAGCAAACATTGATACACGCTTTGGTTCGCTAACCACAATCTACCTCCTCGGTAATAACCGAAGTATTGTAGCACTTTCGGCATCAATTATTTGGCCATTTGAGAATTTTAAGTGACCGTACCAGAAACTTAACAATACCTTATTCAGGAAGAAACCTGCAATCCGGTAGGATACAATGAACATAGTCGCACTAGCGAGATACACATGAAAGTAGCTCTATTTACAGAGACATTTTTGCCCAAAGTAGACGGCGTCGTGACAATCATCAATCAGATGCTGACACAAATGCATGTATATGGCATTACGCCGATGATTTTTGCGCCGCCAAATGCCCCCACAGAGTATAACGGTGTGGTGGTCCACCCGAGCTGGGGTACGCAGTTTTTGCTCTATCCTGAACTTCACTTTAGCTTTCCATCTGCCAAAGCCATCCGCGCTATCATTGAGTTTCAACCCGACATTATTCACGTGATGAATCCGACCTTCATTGGTGCCGTTGGCACTATCATGGCCAAAATCGGGCAGCGCCCGCTTGTTGCATCGGTTCACATGGACATAGACACGTATGTGACGCAGTATGCAGGAGCGTGGGGATTACCAATTGCATGGGCTTACTTTCGCACGTGGCACAACCAGGCTGCGGTAAACTTAGCTCCTTCGTCGGCGACGCTGGCACAAATCACACGGAATGGCATTCAACGGGCACAACACTGGCAACGCGGGATTGACTTGACACGCTTTCGACGCAAACCGCGTAATCACGCACTTCGTGACACTATCTCACATCATCATCCGGATGAGCTACTGCTCCTGTATGTGGGTAGATTAAGTAAAGAAAAACGCGTGCACGACTTGCTACCCCTCTGCGCCATACCGGGCGTACGCGTGGTACTCGTGGGTGGCGGTCCACATGCAGAGACTATTCGTGCAGATTTTGCGCACACGCAGGCGCATTTCACCGGCATAGTTACCGGTGAAGAACTGATTGACCTCTATAACGCCGCTGATGTTTTTGTCTTTCCATCACAAAGTGAAACGTTTGGACTGGCACCACTTGAAGCAATGGCATGCGGATTGCCGGTAATTGCACCGTTCTCCGGTGGCTTACAAGATACATTACATGATGCACAGAACGCACTCGTGTATGATCCAGCCACACCTGATTCATTCGTACAACAGGTCGTTACATTGCGAGACAACAGCGATCTCCGCAACCGATTAGGTGCACAGGCGCATACATACGCCCAATCCAAAAGTTGGCAAGCGTCAATGGATCAATTGATATCAGTGTATCAATCGCTTTATACTACACGGTGAAACAAGAACGGACGCTATACACGACAGGCATTAGCATGAAGATAGATGAAGCGGTGATTATTGTCACCGGTGCAAGCGCCGGTATAGGCGCCGAGCTCGCCACACAACTCGCTCTGCACGGTGCAAAACTAATCCTAGTAGGTCGAAACGAGGCTGCTCTTGATGAGTTGCGGCAACGACTCCATCAGGCTGAATCGCACCACGTGATTGCGGGAGATATCGGTGAACGAGCCACGAGCGAGCGTGCAGTAGCGCGGGCACTGACAGCGTTCGGTCGCATCGACTGTATCATTTGTAATGCGGGGATTGGATTGAGCGCACCGGTAGCGCAGATTCGCATCAACGACTTTCAAGCATGTCTTGAGACGAATGTTTATGGGGTATTGCACTCAATACAAACGGTACTGCCGGTATTCACCAAATATGCGCGCGGCAAGATTGTCGTTGTTTCGTCTGTAGTCGGCGTGCGTGGTCTCCCGTATAGTGGAGGATATTGTGCGAGTAAAGGCGCGATCGAGCGCTTGTGCGATGCGTTACGCGTCGAACTGCTTGGAAGTGGCATCTCGTTGAACGTGGTACGACCGGGAACCGTGCGAACTCAATTTAGTACGCGTAAAATAGGCGGTAGTCACGAAGTGCGCGTGCGTACCCCAGCAGGCATCAGTGCAGAACTTGCAGCCCAACGGATAATTCGCGGGATATCGACCAACAAACGCTTCATTTATACACGATGGCGGGATCGCCTGTTGTTGTGGGGGAGTGAACTAGTTGCACCGCTTGCAGACCGCGTACTTGCACGTTCTATTGTGTGGAAAAAAGAGTAAGCGTCTCAGAATACGATTCTGAGACGCTTGATTATGAGCGTGAAGCACGAAGTAGCGCGAGTAATCGGCTGACGTCATCGTTTGAAAGCCCGCCTTGTTCGCAGAGTGACTCGTGAGCACAGCGTTCGGCTAGCGTTACACTGACACTCGTCACTGCGGCGCGCACTGCGGCAAGTTGAGTGATGATGTCATTACAGTCACGACCATCACTTAGCATACGTTGAACGCCGCGGACTTGCCCTTCGATGCGCACTAGACGGGTCACGAGCTCTGTACGTGCTTCATCACTGAGTGCAAGGGCATCGTCGCTCATGATTGCCTCAATTTATTGTGAAACCGTGTCGAAATCTTGCTTGAGCGCTGACTTTGGCTTGACGCCGACGACACGATTCACTTCTTGACCACCTTTGAAGAAGACCATGGTTGGAATTGCCTGAACCCCATATTTCATGGCGTACTGAACGGACTCGTCGGTGTTGACCTTGACGATCTTGACTTTGCCGTCATACTCGTTGGCCAGTTCTTCGAGAATCGGTGCTACGGCGCGGCATGGTCCACACCAAGGTGCCCAAAAATCAACCAGAACTGGTGTGTCAGATTGCAACACAATGGTTTCGAACTCTTTGTCCGTGATATTCAGTGGCTTCCCCATGTCAATGCTCCTTTGTAATTGTCATCATACCCCCTAGGGGTATTAGTAACTATACTGAATATGCGCATACATGTCAACGTATGTGCAGTAGAAGCGCATATGAGAAGTGTTAGATTTTCTCGTGTAGAATAGAAGCGTAGGAAAACGAGTGTGACGTGCGAAGTTTGACACAATGCGTCAAGCACGGTATACTACACGTTGGTAAATCGTTCCACGATGAGTTGGACTTAGAAGTAGTTGCGGCGCCAACGGACGAGCCGTTGGGAACAGCAGCGGCAAGGGAGAATACGTTGTACGCCATCATCCGTGATCGCGGTATGCAATACCGCGTACAAGAAGGCCAAGTACTTGACATCGCATTAAAGAGTGATCTCGAGGCTGGTAACGAGCTCAGCATTGACGAAGTGTTGTTAGTTGGCGGCGAGAAGACAATCGTCGGTTCACCAACTGTGAAGGGTGCTTCAGTAACATTGAAGGTCATTGGCGAAGTGCAAGACGACAAAATCGTTGTGTTCCGTTACAAGAGCAAGAAGCGCTATCGCCGACGCACCGGTCATCGTCAAGATTTGACCCGTGTGCAAGTCACCAAAATTGCGGTAGGTAAGTAAGCGATTTACGAGCAATTGCCGGCACCCTTGCTGGCAGATACGACGAGGAGATAACGGTCATGGCCCATAAGAAAGGTGTCGGTAGCTCACGAAACGGTCGCGACAGCAATCCAAAGATGTTGGGCGTGAAGCGTTTCGGTGGTCAGTCAGTTCGTGCTGGTGAAGTGTTGATTCGTCAGAACGGCACGAAGTTCAAGCCAGGCAAGAACGTTGGTTTGGGGAGTGATTACACGATTTACTCTATGATCCCTGGTAAGGTGGTCTTTGAGCACTATAGCCGCACGCAGAAGCAAGTCAGCGTCTACGCTGACGAGGCCGCACAATAAGGAGTCACCGTGAAACAGGGCATTCATCCAAAGTCATACAACACGGTCTATGTGTGTGCCGGTTGTGGTGCACAGTGGCCAACCATTGCCACCAAAGAAAGTTTGCGTCTTGACGTGTGTGCCAAGTGCCACCCATTCTACACCGGTGAGCAGCGCATCGTTGACACCGCTGGTCAGGTCGATCGCTTCATGAAGCGTCTCGAAAAGAGCCAGTCACAGCAGACCAAGGGCAAGTAGTCCAAACGAATAATCCCCCACAGCACGCTGTGCTGTGGGGGATTTCTTTGCGTAGGATTACAAAAGTCCAGAAAATTTGATGGCGAGCATGATAGCTACGAAGAGCGTACCCCAGAAGGCGATACGTCGCAAATCAGTGGCGATCATGGCTGTTTCAGCAGAATAGTCAAGTGACGCTGCCACATCACGGGCAACCACGCGGCGCGTAGTACGTACCAAGCGCGACTGTGGTTCAATCGCGGGTGGATTTGATGCTTGCACGGTCGCTAGGGCTTCGTCAATGATGTCGCCGGCATTTTCGGGAATAGAAGCACTGACAGCGCTGGCAACTGGACGTTGCACCCCTAAACGCTTACGTTCAGCGCGTGACATTTTTGGCATGATACCCACTCCACATACATGCAAATTTAGATAACCTGGTTTATTATAGCATAAGCAGTTATGAATCGCAGTGCATGGGCTTGTGCACCGCGTGAACAGAATCAAGGAGTGGGAATGTCCGACCAGCATGAGTGGCCATTTAGTATTAGCGTCGTTATTCCGGCACGTAATGAGACCCACACAATTAGCACCGTCGTGCACGACGTGCGCAACGTCGTTCCTAACGCGGAGATTATCGTGGTAGACGATGCTTCTACCGATGACACGGCAGACAAAGCAGCACACGCTGGTGCACACGTGATTCGCCGGCCACATAACGTGGGCAACGGCGCAGGTATCAAGACGGGAGTGCGCGCGGCGCGCGGAGATGTGGTGATTGTACTCGATGCTGATGGACAACACGACGCCCGTGAAATCCCCAAACTCTTGCAGTATATTGGCCCGTACGATATGGTGATTGGTGAGCGTAATCGTGCAGGTCAGCAAAATGCGATCCGCTGGATTGGGAATACATTGCTCAATAAACTTGGGAGCTACTTAATTGAGATGGATATGCGCGATCTTACTTCAGGGTTTCGCGCGATGCGTCGTTCGATTATGATGGAGTTTTTGCACTTGCTCCCCAACAAAATGTCATGGCCAACGACAAGTGCACTCGCCTTCGGCAAAGCCGGGTATCACATCCGATTTGAGCCAATCACGGTTGCGCCGCGTCGAACAGGTCATAGTGCGCAAAAATTACTCCGTAACGGCTTTCGCTTTACCGGGATTATTTTGCGCATCACCACATTATTTGCACCGATGCGCGTCTTCTTCCCAGTATCGATGACGATGCTTCTCAGTAGCATCAGTTCATTTGTGGTCAGCTATATGATAACGGATCCAGGGCGCCTGCGAATCCCAAATTCTGCGGTGATGTTCTTTGTGGGCGCAGTGGTCGTATTTATGTTCGGATTACTCGCAGAGCAAATCGCCGGACTGCGTTTTCAGCGACGTGACACGACGGAGCGCAGTGAATGAAGCAGTCTATCGTTCGCTGGTCGTTACGATTAATCGGTCCACTGTTATTTGCGCTCTTTTTGTGGCGTACTGATGTCAATGCAATCTGGGTGTCGTTGCAAAACATCATCTGGACGCCAGTGATTGTTTCACTGGCATTGATGCCGATTTTTATTGTGGTTAAATCTTGGCGTTGGCGCATTGTTATGAATGAACTCGGGTTACAACCACCTGGAATACGTGAGTTAAGCAAAATCTACACTGTGGGGTTATTTTTGGGCGGCACCACACCTGGTCAGAGTGGCGATTTTGCCAAAGCACTCTATCTACGTACATCGCAACGACCAATATCAAGTTTACTCTTCAGCATTCTGATTGAACGCTTGTGTGACGTAGCAGCGATGGCCGTGATGGCCTTAATCGGCCTGGCGGCACTCGCACATACGCTGGATGCTACCACGCAGGCAACCGTGCAAAAGACGACCATTCTGCTCGCACTCGTGATTTTTTTGATGTTACCGGCATTACTCGTCAAACGCAGTCGCGATATCGGGCTGCGCATCATGCGGACGGTGGTACCGGAGCGATTCAAAGCACGATTTGATACGGTCACTGGGCAGTTTAGTCCGCTTGACATCAAGGTACGACCGGCGTTGCTCCTTGTGCTTGCCACTGCTGGTTCGGCACTCTCGACCGCAATTCGTATTGCATTGTTGTTTTATGCAATGGAACTTGTGCGCATCCCACTGAGTGCGGTATTTGGCGTGACAGGCCAAATCTCGTTGCTCCAAGCATTACCAATCAGCATTTCTGGAATTGGTATTCGAGATGCCGTATTGATCGCGTTGTTGCAATCATACGATTACAGCAGCGCAATTGCGATTGCACTATCAGGTTTATTCTTGCTTATTAATGTGCAACACATCATTGTCGGATTCGTGTACTCGCTGCGTTACCCCATACCGAGTCGTGAGGAGACACATGCGTAAGCATTGTCGTGTGTGGCTGACATGCATCATTGCGGTGCTGTTGATGGCATGTACGCCAGAGGGCCCGACTTTTGCCGCGCAAAACGGCACACTTCGCGTGACCGTCTCATTTGCACAACCGCTCGTGGCAAATTTATCGGTTCCCACACGTATTCGATTTTATGACAACGATCAACCCCTAGTCGTGCGAAATGTCGTGTGCGATTTACAGATGCCGGGTATGGTTATGGGGAGCATGCGTCCTATCGCAGATGCGCAATCTGACGGTAGCCATCTGGTGAACGTATTGTTTACGATGGATGGGGAATGGAGCATCATTATTACCGGAGAAAGTGACAATGGGCCAATCAGATTTTATGTAGAAGATATATTTGTGCCATCATCACAACCCACGCCTACCACCACACAATAAAGGGCAGGCAGAAATGCCTGCCCCCTTCACGATGTTGCCATCCGCTAATCACCAAATACCACACCCATACCTTTACATGTGCGCACAAGATCGCTATGTGGGCGTATTGTTTTGAGATGACTGACGGCTTCAATCATCGGCACCGTCGTGATATCTTGAGCGCTCAGTGCAACCATTTCACCGGTAATCCCTTCGTGCAGGGCACGCACCGCAGCTGCCCCAAAACGTGTTGAGAGAATGCGGTCGTAGGGGGTTGGTGAACCGCCACGTTGAATGTGCCCAAGCACGACACAGCGCGCATCTTTGCCAGTCAAGGATTGCACCTGGTCGGCGACCATCTGTCCCACGCCACCGAGGCGGCCATCACTTCCATAGAGCGGTTTACCACCTTTGGAGAAGGCCCCTTCTGCGGTAACAATGATACTGGAGGTCTGACCATGCTGGTCAAGTTTGGTAATATGCTCCGCAATTTTGTTGATGTCAAACGGGATTTCGGGAATCAAAATTGCGTCAGCACCACCCGCGATACCACTGTGGAGGGCAATCCAACCAACATGTCGCCCCATCACCTCTAACACCATGACACGGTTATGACTTGCTGCTGTCGTATGCAATCGATCAATGGCCTCAGTGGCCACTTGGAGCGCTGTATCGAAACCGAACGTGCGATCCGTTCCGGCCAAGTCGTTGTCAATTGTTTTGGGCACACCAATGACTGGAGCACCTAATCGAGAAAGTTCGAGGGCGATTGTCTGCGTCCCTTCACCACCAATGGTAATCAGACCCGCTAATCCCATTGCGGCAATGTTGTCACGGGCAGCAATATACGGACAGTCAGGATCATGTTCTTTACGCGGGCCATTAAAATGCCCCTTATTGGTCGTCCGTAGTACGGTTCCGCCCAGTGGAAGTAATCCTCGTACATCGGTCGTCGTGAGAATCCGAAAGCGAGGTGTGCCAATCAGACCTTCGAAGCCATCTTCGATGCCGAGCATTTCGTACCCGAGTGATTCGCCGGTCACGACCGCTGCACGCACCACGGCATTGAGGCCAGGAGCATCACCACCGCTGGTTAACATTGCAATACGTGGCTTGGTGTGCGCGACGGATTTTTTTGAGGACATGTATGTACCCTTTCATTGGGCGTCGCTGCCTACGTGGCGTATCATTGCCTTAAAACACAAGCATGACGGCGATTATACTGACAGAGTTACTTTTGTGCAAACGCCTGCGGTGCAACATGCCGAAGCCACGTATTCACCTCACCCAAATGGGTGCATGTATGCCAACGGTGTTCATCGGCTGGAAGTTCACCATGTTCGTGTTGCCAGGTAAGATGGTATGGCACATGGACTGCATACCCACCGATTGCGATGATGGGCATGATATCAGATCGGAGCGAATTGCCAACCATGATAAACTCACGCGGATTGATGTCGTAGCGCCGCAAAATGCGTTCGTATGCGGATGGCGTTTTGTCACTGACGACTTCGATGTGATGAAAAAATTCGGCAAGTCCCGAACGTGCAATTTTTGATTCTTGGTCGAACAAATCACCTTTCGTGATAATCAGCAACTTGAATCGGGATGAAAGCGTTGGAATGACCTCTGCCACATGCGGCAACAAGGTGAGCGGCGCATGTACCATCGCACGGCCGATTTCGATGATGTGTGCAATCTCTTTGCTGGTTATCGCCCCATCGGTTACTTGAATCGCGGTTTCGATCATCGAAAGTAGAAATCCCTTGATGCCGTAGCCGAAGTACGCTAAATTTCGTTGTTCCGTCTCA
>VGPG01000041.1 GCA_016875555.1 Chloroflexota bacterium
GAACTTTGACGATTTTTCTGACGAAAAAACCAGAACAAACGCAATCCAAGAAGGAACAGAATGACGCTGGCATAGACGAGAGGTTCACGAACATCGCTTTTGACCAGCCAGATGAAGTGCGTAGCTGCAAACAGCGCAGCAATGTAATTGAGTTGATGCAGACGCTTCCACCACCGCCCAAGTCGTTTTTGCATGGCCTGCGTCGATGTCAGTGCGAGCGGAACCAAGCAGACAAATGCGGCCAGACCAACGAACAAATAGCGTTTGGTGAACATGTTTTGGCTCATCAATTGCCAATCCCAGCCGTAGTCAAGCCACACATACACGAGCACGTGCATGATGCTATAGCAAAATGCATACAAACCGATGGGTCGACGTACTACTGCGATGAACTTCGGCAATCCAAAACGAACCATCGGAGTAATGGCCAAACTTGCAACGATCAAATTGAGTGCGGCGTCGCCGGAGAAGGTAGTAAACGATGCAATCGGATCGATGGGCCAGCCATCGTACCAAAGTTGCCAACTGAGAAAGAGCACGGGCAACATGCCGATGAGGTGCGCCATCACGAGTGCACGTGTTTGTTTGTGTGGCAAGGCAAACAACTTCGCCATGATTAGTAGAACTTTCGCAGATCCAAGCCGGTATACAGCGAGGCCACCTCGTCCGCATATCCATTGAACATCAGCGTTTGTCGGCGGCCGAGCTCGCCGATTCGACGTTCATCCGCTTGCGACCAACGCGGATGATTTACACGCGGGTTCACATTGGCATAAAAGCCGTATTCATCTGGGGCGGCCGCCATCCACAAGGAGGTGGGTTGTTCATCGACCAACGAGATACGCACAATCGATTTAATGCTTTTGAATCCGTACTTCCACGGTACTGCCAATCGGAGAGGCGCACCATTTTGATTGGGCAACGGGCTTCCATAGACACCGGTTACCATGAGTGTCAAGTCATGCATGGCTTCATCGAGGCGCAATCCCTCGGCATATGGCCACGTATACCACGGTTCTTTCTGACCGGGCATTTGTTCGGGATCATAGAGTGTCTCAAAGCGAACATACTTGGCGGCGCTCGTTGGTTCGACTTTGGCGAGCAACCGATGCAACGGGAACCCGTACCACGGGATGACCATTGACCACCCCTCAACACACCGGAGTCGATAGATACGCTCTTCGCTTTGAATGGCGCGCAAATCTTCGATGGCAAACGTCGTTGGTTTTGCAACCAGGCCATCCACAACCACATTCCACGGCGAAGTCACAAACGATGCTGACGACGCGGCAACACGCTCTTTGTCGGTCGTAAACTCATAAAAATTGTTGTACCCGGTCACCGCAGCATAGGCCGTGAGCGGATCACCGAGCTCGTCGGTACGTGATTCAAGTGCTTGTGGTGGTATTGTAGGTGTTGCAGCGGTCGTTTGTTGTGTCGGCGCTGCACAGGCCACTGCAGCCAGTGCAGCAGGTGTCAGCGCTAGTCGTGTCATGAATGAACGACGCTGGTGATAGAGATGTTCTGGTGTGATTTCGGACGACGGTATCTTTTTCATGGCATTCCTCAGGTCATTGATTGCTGGGTTGGTCGTTGTATGTACGGTACCTGATGATGATGAGAGAATGGTGAAGTAATAACCCCCCGACTGCAACACACCAGCGATGCAGTCGGGGGGCGCACGTCATGCAGTTATTGCATGACCATTCCACCGTCACTGTTAAATGTTTGGCCGGTAATGTAGGCTGCATACTCCGACGCCAAAAACGTCACCACACCGGCGACATCTTCGGGTGTACCGAGTCGACCAAGTGGGATTTGCTTGACAAGCGCTTCGCGCATGTCAGCACTGAGCACGGCCGTTAATTCGGTGTCGATGAATCCGGGTGCAACAGCATTCACCGTAATACTACGGGAACCGATTTCACGGGCAACAGACTTTGAAAACCCGATGATGCCGGCTTTGGCAGCTGCATAATTGGCTTGACCGGCGTTCCCCATCAGACCCACCACGGAGGTGATGTTGATGATTCGGCCCCAGCGTGCACGAGTCATCGGGCGCAATGCGGCACGGGTACACAAAAACAACCCGCGAAGATTGGTATCCATGACAGCATCCCAATCTTCATCCTTCATGCGGAGCATGAGTGTGTCACGGGTGATACCGGCATTGTTCACCAAAATATCAATACGCCCGAAGCGTTCCAATACATCCTTGAAGAGGCGATCGACATCTTCGGCATTCGCAACGTCGGCTTGTATAGCCACCGCCTTGCCACCTGCGGCTTCGATGGATGCAACGGTTTCGTCAGCAGCAACCTGATTACCACGAAAATTAACCACCACTGTCGCGCCTGTTGAGGCCAATGACTGGGCAATCGCACGACCGATACCGCGCGAACCACCAGTTACTAAGGCAACGCGTTCTTCAAGACGGATTTGCATGATGAATACCTCTCACTACAGACCGCTACCGAGAAATGTCATAAAGCGTGATGCCATCAATTAGCACCACTGGTTTATCTTTGGCACTTTTGCTTGCCGAACTCGTAAACTCCGTTGATGTGACAACGACGCCTTTGGCAATTCCTTCGCGTTTCATCTCTTGGAGGAGACTTTCAACGGCACCAGCAGAGACCCGTTCTGCCGTCGAACAGCGAATATGCCATTGTTGTTCTTGATGTTCCAACCATAAATCAAGGTACTTGTCTTTTTCGACGAATTTATAGTCCTTGAACGTGAATCCCTTCTTTTTGAAGAGTTGATTCACGAATCCGCCTAATTGGGCCAACGTCAAGCCACGTATATCGCCGACTTCGCGGATGGCACCGGGGCGTTCGAGCGAGCCACCGCGCTCAGCGGTTTGATTGCGCATCTCGCGATTACGCTCCTCCATACGCCCTGACGTTGTTGCACCAAAGGTACAAAAGGCAATCAGCGAGAATGAGATGAATCCACTGGCGGTGAGCCAGGTACTCATCAACGAGGTCGATTCGGGAGCCAACGTTGCCACCATATCGCTACTGTTATAGACAAAAATCAACACCCACAACAAGGTGGTGCTGGTGATTGCGCCTACCAACCCGGTTAACAGGCCATACAGACCATAAAATCCCGGTGCGGTACGTGCTAACAAAAGACCAACCGTGACCGGGATAATACCGGCAACCACGGCGAGTACATTCGATTGAAGTAATGAGATGGGCATCAACAAACCGGCACCGATACCGTACAAGAGCACGGTTGGCCACTTAAGCGCGGCAAAGCCTTGGCGCAAATACTCACCAGCAGGCATCATCAGACGACTGCCCGATGATTTAGGATCTTGACTCATCTGTTTCCCTATGCTTCAACAAAGATGTGTGATCACGCAACAATAACTCATCAACGGCTTGACGGAGATGGGCAATGTCAGCAAACGAAAGGTAGACCGAGGCAAAACGAATATACGCGACTTCATCAACGTCTCGAAGGAGGCGCATGGTCACATCGCCGATGTGTGCTGATGGAACCTCGTGCTCGCTACTCATCAGCAACTCTGATTCAATGTCGTTGGTGAGTAGCTCGATGCGTTGTGCTGATACGGGTCTTCGATAGCAGGCGGTCAGGATACCACGCATCAGCTTTTCGCGATTATACGGTTCGCGTTCGCCGTTCTTTTTGACGACAGTAATACTGACCGTCTCAACACGTTCATACGTGGTGAAGCGCCGGCCACACTGTGGACAGCGGCGACGCCGTCGAATTGAACTGCCGTCGTCGAGCTTACGCGTATCAACGACATCACTCTCTGCGTGCACACAATACGGGCACCGCATGCATGACCTCCACTGAACAAACGGTCCCACCACGCTGATTATACCATCACTCAGTACGCGTGGCCGGCAGAGATTACGCGCGCCCACCTGCGTGGGCGAACTGTGGAAGCCAGCGCTGTTGCGCCGCAAACAAATCGTCGACCATGGACCGGATTTGGTCGAGCGTGCATACCGCACCGGTCAACGGGTCAAGCATCACCGCATGATAGGCGGCCTCACGGTCACCACGCAATGCGGCGTCGACGATTAACTCTTGCACATTGATATTGGTGCGATTCAAGGCGGCCAGGTGGGTTGGGTAGTTGGCGATGACCGTTGGTTGAATCCCGTGGCCATCCACCAAACAGGGCACTTCCACGCAACATCCTGTGGGGAGATTGGCAATGACCCCTCGATTGGGCACATTTCCATTAATTCGTGTGGGGACATTCGTCTCAATGGCTTCGATGATGTGTGATCCATATTCATGTGAGCGTACGTGCGGGATATCACGAGCGCCGGCAATCATTTCTGCACGTTCAGCAGCCGCATGTTGTTCGCGTTCGAGGCAATGACGTAGATAACCACCTGTTCGCCCAAAGTCAAACCAATGATCGTGTGGACTCGTGAACTTGGGCACCAAATCCTCGTATATCATCGTTGGATTCTTGCGGAAATACGGTGAGTATTCGCTGGCATGGCCACTCGATTCAGTCACAAAGTAGCCGAAATGCCGCATCAAATCAATGCGTACCGGTTCGCTGCCATAGATATCGGGTTGTTGCGTTGCTGCGACAATTACAGGATAGAGGTTAGTGCCGTTCCGCTTTTCAAAGCGCAAAAAGAAGGCCTGATGATTGATGCCAGCACAATGATACACCACATCATCGTAGGGAGTATTTGCCCACTGAGCGAGCATTTCGCTTGTTCCCTGCACACTGTGACACAACCCCACATGCGGCGTACCTTTGGCACGATCGACCGCCCAGCAATTCGCCGCCATCGGGTTCACATAGTTCAGTAGCAGTGCATCAGGATGGGCGACAGCTGCCATATCGTCGCACAAATCAAGCAGCACAGGAATTGTACGCAACGCGCGGAATACACCACCTGGGCCGAGTGTATCGCCAACACATTGTTCGACGCCGTACCGTTGTGGAATTTCGATGTCACTTTGATACGCAGAGAGTCCGCCTTGTTGAAAGGTGGTAATCACGTACCGCGCACCACGCACTGATTCACGACGATTAGTGGTTGCCGTGACACGCGCAGCGAGGCCTCGTTTGTCAATGATTGTTTGGACAAGTTGTCGTGCTGTTTCGAGTCGAACAGGGTCAATGTCCATGAGCGTTATCTGACAATCGTGCAGTGCAGGCGTCAACAAGATGTCACTACAGAGATTCCGTGTGAACACCACACTCCCGGCACCAATTAACGTTATGGTTGTCATCGTTTTTCCTTGTTGGATGGGGCGATACGTGGCTATCTTACCAGATATGGCACGCGCTGATTGTGTGCTATGAGTACCAATTGTTTATAATGGACGCACGACACACAAAGGACAGACGCTATGCACATTTTTCGCAATGACACGCACCTGCAGCACGCACCGGTGCATGAGTTTTATGATGGTGCATTAATTCCTCCATTTGAATCCGCAGAGCGTGCACGCATCATAGACCGCGCCCTTGATGCGACCGGGTATCCGATCCATGAAACCATCTCAGGTATTCCCGAATCGTTGCTGACACGGATTCACACGCACGACTATATCCACTATTTACAGCATATTTATGCGCGATGGTGTACGGCAGGTGGTGCCACCGAGGCGGTGTTGCCCAGCACGTTAGCGGTGCGTTGGATGCACCGTCATTCGCCGCATCCTCTCGCTGAGCCAGGATATTACGCATTCGACTTGAGTGCACCAATCGTGGCAGGTACATGGCAGGCCGCACGAGATGCTGCATCAATGGCATACAGTGCAAGTCTGGCCGTGGTCAATGGGGCACCGTATGCGTATGCACGATGTCGACCGCCTGGACATCACGCAGGGAGCGATATGTGTGGTGGATATTGTTATCTCAATAACGCAGCCATTGCGGCCGAGACGGCGTTGGCGCGGGGCAGGGTGGCCATTCTCGACATTGATATTCATCATGGGAACGGCACCCAACAGATTTTTTATGCACGCAATGACGTGACGTTTGTTTCGCTTCACGGCCAACCTGAAGTGATGTACCCCTATTTTCTGGGGTTTGCGGATGAACACGGCGTCGGCTCGGGATATGGGCATAATCGTAATATACCGCTCGCGCTTGGAAGCGATGATGCAACGTTTTTACGGGCAATCGATGATGCATGCGCCTACATCCAATCACAACATGTACACACAATCGTTCTTTCAGCAGGATTTGATACATATGCCGGTGATCCATTAGGTGGATTCGCCCTCACGCGTGACTGTTATGTGCACATTGGGCGGCGATGTGCGGCCCTCGGCCTGCCAATTGTGGTTGTCCAAGAGGGAGGTTATGCGATCGAGGCATTGGGAGATAACTTGGTCGCACTTTTGCATGGAATTAGCGGAGTATGATAGGATATCAACCATCATTCAACTGTCCAACTGTCGAAATGAAGGTGCAGCATGACTCGTCTTCCTAATGGTGGACGGATTGAGGTAATTTGTGGGTGTATGTTCAGCGGCAAAACCGAAGAACTTATCCGCAGGCTCAATCACGTCCAACTCGCACGTCAATCGTTGTTAGCCTTTACACCACGCCGTGATACACGCTATCGGACGGGGAGCTTGGCCAGCCACAACGGATTGACGATTGAAGCGATTACCGTCTCGACAATCGACGAGGTTGTGGCGCATACACCGGCCGGCACCCAAGTCGTTGCTATTGATGAAGTGCAGTTTTTGGAGAGCGACCCCTTGGCGATTGCACTCGGATGCCAAACACTTGCCAACAACGGCATTCGCGTGATTGTGGCAGGACTTGACCAAGATTTCCGTGCACGTCCATTTGCGATCGTGGCAGAGTTAATGGCTGTCGCAGAGCAAGTCGACAAATTGTTTGCCATCTGTGTCAAATGTGGCGCATATGCAACGCGGTCACAGCGATTGTTGGATGGCCAACCCGCACCGCATTCGGCACCGGTGATTGTGGTGGGCGGACTTGATTTGTACGAGGCGCGCTGTCGCGTTTGTTATGAGGTAGGTCCTGCGTGAAATTGACCACAATACAGACCATTTATGGTATATTATTTTTAGGGTAGAGAATCATTACCACTAGTGAGGATGACAGTATGCCATACGTAATTACCGAGGCATGTATCGGCACCAAGGATGCTTCATGTGTCTCAGTTTGCCCAGTTGACTGCATTTACGAAGCAGATTCACAGTACTTCATCAATCCAGATGAGTGTATTGACTGTGGTGCGTGTGAACCCGAGTGCCCGGTCGAGGCCATTTATGCCGATGACGCCGTCCCCGATACCATGCGTAAGTACATAGCGATTAATCGCGATTTCTCAGACAAGCACAATCAATAAACACGCTGGCATCATTCGAACTGCGCACAGCCCGTCACGCTTGTGACGGGCTGTGCGTTACACTACGGATACTCGTAGTACAATAGACATACATTCTCAGTTGTGGAATTGATGTATGCAACGAACCGCACGACACATTATTGGTATTTTGACACTACTTATCGGAATTTCGTTTGCGCTTGTGATTTGGCTTAGCTTGCCACCCGAAGATATGTGGTCTCGGCGTTGGTTGGTAGTCATTATCCCAGGCCTGGGCTGCATCGGATTGTTAATTGCATGGTGGTCGGCATGGCGCGATGTGCTGTTTGGCATCGCTGTGACATACTTTGTCGCACCATTGATTGCCGCACGCGTTGAATCGTGCTTTCTGCCGATTCCCAACATGGTGCCATGTTTTGCCGATGTCGTTGACGTGCGGAATATTTCGAATGCACTTGGTCACCCACTCTATTACCCAGGATTAATCGTTCTGCACTGTATCGGCGTCATCGTGACCTGGTGGTATGTGAGCACAAAAGGAGCTTCCGATGCATCAACACATTCGTCAACGACTTGAAGCGTACGAAGAAGGCTACCTGTCACCCCACGCCGCCAAGAGTGCTGCTGCGACACGCGACCGCTGCGAAGAAGAGTCGCCAGTACGCACGCGTTTTCAACGTGATCGCGATCGGATTCTTCACTCCAAACCATTTCGTCGGCTCAAACACAAAACACAGGTCTTCATTGCGCCACTTGGCGACCACTACCGTACACGTCTGACACATACACTCGAAGTCACCCAAATTGCCCGCACTGTGGCACGCGGGTTACGACTCAACGAAGACTTAGTCGAGGCGATTGGTCTAGGTCATGATATCGGACATGCACCATTCGGGCATGCCGGTGAAACTGCATTATCGCATGCCATCGGTGATTCATTTCGACACAACGAGCAAAGTCGGCGCATCGTTGAGGTGTTGGAGAAAAACGGCGCTGGCCTTAATCTTACGTACGTGGTTCGAGAGGGCATTTATATGCACTCAAAGGGGCGCCGTGACATCAGTGCCAAGGCCTGGGGTGTGGCCAGTACACTCGAAGGACAAATCATCAAGGTTGCAGATTCTGTAGCCTACATCAACCACGACATTGATGACGCCATGCGCGCCGGCATTCTCCGCGCCGACGATCTTCCCAAAGACGCAATTGCAGTCCTTGGTGACTCACACGCTGCCCGAATTGACACCATGGTAACCGACTTGATTGACCAAAATTGGTGGGCATCGGGGGATGGTGTAGCGCCGACAGAATTTGAACTTACAATGAGTCCAGTGATACTCAAGGCAACGAACACCTTACGTGAGTACATGTATCAGCATGTATACCTTGGTTCTGCGGCCAAAACAGAAGATCACAAAGTAGAACTGATTATTGATTTGTTGTACAAGCACTTCATGAATCACCCAGAGCAAATACCAGCCGATATCATGGCCATCAATCGCAAACTAGACGAACCATTACGTCAAGCAGTGGTTGATTATGTGGCCGGAATGACCGATCGTTTTGCCACGCAAGTATTCCACGACATTTATGTGCCACGCACATGGGGATTGTAGTAGCGCATGACCAATAACAGCGTGATTGAGACAATCAAAGAGCGCATTGATATTGTGGAGCTCATCGGCACCAGTGTGCAACTGCGCAAGGCAGGTCGTTCATTTGTGGGGTTTTGTCCGTTCCACAGCAATACGCGTACACCCGCCTTTACGGTCTACCCGGACACTCAGAGTTATCACTGTTTCGGATGTAAGGCTTCTGGTACGGTATTCGACTTCGTGATGCGCACACAGGGCATAGAGTTCCGCGAGGCACTTGAGCAGCTAGCGCAACGAAGCGGCGTAGAGCTTACGCCACGAACCCAGCAAGACGAGGAGCGCGATAACCAGCGCGAACGACTCATTGAAGTCAACACGGCGGCTGCACGCTTGTTTCAACACATGCTCATCAAATCCCCACGAGGAGAAGAGGCACGTGCATACGTAGCGCGACGCATGATCAATGACTGGGCGCTTGAAAGTTTTCAACTAGGCTATAGTCCGGATGAGCGCACCAAGTTATTCGAGTATTTGACGCTAAAACTCGACTTTAGTGCCGAAGAAGTCGTCGCAGCAGGGTTAGCAATTCAGCGTGACGATGGCAGTCATTACGACCGATTCCGCGGCCGCGTCATCTTCCCGATTCGTAATATCAAGGGGCATATAATTGCGTTTGGCGGGCGCGCCATGGGTGATGCACAACCGAAGTACTTGAATTCGCCACAAACACTCCTGTTCGACAAAAGTAGCGTCTTATATGGACTTGACATGGCACGTGAGGCCATTCGCCAGCAGGATGCAATCGTCATCGTAGAAGGGTACGTTGATGTGATAGCCCTGCATCAACACGGTTTTCGCAATGTGGTTGCACCACTCGGCACAGCACTGACCGCAGATCATGTGCAAATCATCAAAAAACTGACCAAGAATATCTACCTGGCACTTGATGCGGATAGTGCGGGAATTCGTGCCACACTGAAGGGGCTCCAAACCTTGCATGACAATCTTGATTCACGTTTGGTGCCAACTCCAACACCACATGGCGTACTGTCGTGGAGTCGCAATGTGGATGCGCAAATACGCATCATTGAACTCCCTGACGGCAAAGACCCTGATGAACTGTTGGCCGAAGATGCCGAACGCTGGCCAGCGTTGGTAGCCAACGCGCTCCCGGCTATGGATTTTTATATGCAGGTCCTGACACGCGATCTCGACTTGACGGTATTAGCCGACAAACGTACCGCAGTTGATCGACTCGCACCGCTGATTAGTCAGTTGAGCAATCAGCTTGAACAAACGCATTATGTTCAGCAACTAGCACACCTGCTCAAAATCGACGAAACACTGCTCCGTCGCGAATTGCGCCATGTGGCAACGACAGCGCAGGTACAACGAGTCCCGCGCATTCCTACGCCAAGCACTAAATCACAAGCGGCGAAACCCGCGACTGCTACGCCGTCTGCATCGCGCAATCACCTGATGCAACGCACGCGCACGGCAGCAGAACACCTCTTGATGTATCTGTTGCAATCGAGCGACATTCGTGATGCGATTACGCAGAAACTCGAACATGACCTCAAAGAATTTCCACAACTCCAGGAGCTTTTTGACGCCGAGATTGAGTCGTTATTTGTGGATGACGACGAATTGCGTGGTATTTGGCGTACGCGCGTACAATTCGGTCACGAAGGCGATTTACTCGAATGGTTTGCGACACTCAACGAGCAATTACGCGAGCGTGCAGAGCACATCGGGCGGTCATTCGTCTTGCCAAAAGAATACCTTGTCGCAAGCGAAGCAATAGAATGTGTTACAATCGTGCAACGAGATATTGCGAAACGCTGGAATCAACGACTCTCTCAGCAGCTCAGCGACGGAGCAGATGATGACGAGAGTGGCCATCTGCTCAGCTTGCTTGCAGATGTGCAACAATACATCAACTACTTGCACACACCCAAACGCAGTTCAACATATGACGATCTCCACACACGTCATATGGGCTAAGGGGGCCCATCGTATGACCGGAAGAACACAACATTCTCCACCTAATGATGACCAGAACAACATCCACGGTATTCCTCCGATGAATGCGATGCACGATGAAGACGTACAGCCATTTGATGATGCGGAAGACGATCAGAGTCTGCACATTGATACACTCCGCTGGTTGATTCCCGAAAAGGTGCGTACATGGCTCATCAGCCACACCGAGATCCCCGCTGATATAGGCGAACAACTCAACACCAACCACATCACAGACCACGATCCGAGCGATATACCAGCTCCTGTTTACCAAAACGTCTACGAAACCGCCATTGATAACGAGCGGATTCACGACGTGACCGTGCATGATACGCATGATGGCGATGATGACGGCGATGATATATCACCAGAATTACAAAGCATCAATTTCAATGACACGGTTCGGTTATATCTACGCGAAATCGGCAACATCAAGCTGCTTAACTCGCAACACGAACAACTCTACGCTCGCGCCATTGAGTCTGAGCGCTATATGAGCAAGTACGTGACCGCAAGCGAAGCCAAATTGCGCGAGTTGAATATACCTGGTCAACATGATGTGCTCGATTTTATTAAGAGCATCATCGACCAATCAGCGCAGATTCAAGCGCAGTTCGTGCATATCGTGACCCAGCAAATCTTGCACGACTTAGCAAAAATCATCAGTCATCACCACGCCAAACACAATGACCATGGTGGAGTGCACGAGGTGCATGAATTAGTCACCACCTTTGATACGGTCGACGGTGCGCTGGCAGCGCTCCCACTTGAGAGCGAGACGTCAATTCACATCATCAAGTATTGGCAACGACAAATTGTACGCGGCCGTGAGGCTCGCGAATATCTCACATCGGCCAACTTGCGCCTTGTCGTTTCAGTAGCCAAACGCTACATCGGGCGTGGCCTACAACTCCTTGATTTGATTCAAGAGGGTAATGTGGGCTTAATTCGCGCCGTCGAAAAATTCGATCATCGCCGCGGATTTAAGTTTTCGACATATGCAACCTGGTGGATTCGTCAGGCGATTACGCGCGCGATTGCCGATCAAGCGCGCACGATTCGAATTCCGGTGCACATGGTTGAGACCATCAACAAACTGATGCGCGAAACACGGCGTTTGATCCAAGAAAATGGGCGCGACCCAAATGATGAAGAACTCGCCGAAGTCATGGGATTGACCGTTGATCGCATCCGTGTTATCCGCAAAACTTCGCTCGAACCAATCTCATTGGAAACTCCGGTGGGCATCGAAGAAGATAGTCATCTCGGCGATTTCATTGAAGATGTCAAGGCACAGGCACCAGCTGACGTGGCCACCAATCATCTCCTGCGCGATCAACTCTATGAAGTCCTCTCGCGACTCAACGAGCGCGAACGCCGCGTACTGCAACTACGCTTTGGTCTCGAAGATGGGCATAATTGGACACTTGAAGAAGTTGGGCGAGAACTCAATGTGACCCGTGAACGTATTCGACAAATCGAAGTAAAGGCATTACGAAAATTACGAAGTAGCCGATATCTCCTTGACTACATGGAATAATGCAATAGTACCGTAACGAAACCAGCATCACACAAAATACTCAGGAGATGACAGTGTGGTAGAATGGTGTGTCAGTATCATTCAATAAGGATGCGAAGCGTGGCACATTACGATTTCGACCAGTTTGACCACTATCAAATACTCAACGTCGGTCGCGGTGCGTCGTTGAACGAGATAAAAAAAGCTTTTCGCCAGGAAATTGCGAGTTATCACCCGGATCGATTCGTACGAGCGAACGACGCAGAACGCGACTATGCGCGTGCGCGCAGTCAGCGCATCAACGAGGCGTTTCGCGTGCTACGCGACACCAAACTCCGCGAAAACTACGACAACATGTTGCAGCCTGGGCGCATTACGGGGCGCTATCAACGGACGGGGCGTCACGGGGAGCCGATTCCCACTGGCCCATTAAATCCACGCGATCATCAGGCCGAGCTCTACACGACCGCAGTGGAACACATCGAAGCCGGCAGACTTCTTCAAGCGGTTGCCGTGCTCCGTCGATTGCAACAGATTAATCCGTTCTACAAAGATGTTGCAACACTCCTTACCAGCACAGAACTAAGTATCAACGCACGCCAGATGACGTTACCGATGGAGAGCATACGACGCTCCAGTTGGTTGACGGTCAGCATTGCGGCGCTCGTGCTCGTACTCATTGGTGTGGGCTGGGTATTGAGTGACAGTCTCGAAATCACGGGTTCAAACCTGGCTCCCACATTGACGCCCACCACGATGATCGAAGCCAGTGCTACCACGATAATCACACGGACACCACGGTCCACATACACGCCGACGCCAGCAGTGCCCACAGCAACACCTGACCCGAGTGTCTTCGTCGATGATAATTTTGCAACCGCAAACTGGGCTGAAGCCACCGGCGATACGTGGCGTATCAGTTATGAGGGCAAACGTTACCGAATCACGGCTCAACAATTCGGCGATGCGGCGTGGAGTTATCGTCCCTTGCCCCAAGCAGATGTGCGAATTGTTGCTGACGTACAGATTACGCAAGGCAAAGCTGGCATTGTACTGCGCTATCGTGATGACACAGATTTTGTGGTGGTGCTGTTGTCGCCAGCTACCCAAGAATATATCATTGCGCAACGGCAAGGTGACGCCTTTGTGGAGCTCTCACGCGGGACACATTTGGCCATTCAAACAGACGGCGAACTCGACAACTTGATGGATGTGCGCGTCGTCGGCAACGAGGTCACACTCTCGGTGAACGGCAGTCTCGTGACCGGCCTTGCCATTACCGATATCGCTGAAAGCGCACGCTTCGGCATGGTTGCGGTGCCCGATGCAAACGACGCCGATGCGTATTTCAGTCGATTCACCGCGCGCATGCCTTAAGGCGTCACACTATCGGTTCCAACCAAAATGATAATATCTGCACTGCTTTGAATGCTCGTCGGTGGGAGACCAACCACCACACGGCCGGCCACTAGTTGTGCGATTTTTGCGGCCTGCTGTGGATGCCCATTCACGTCATAAATAATCGTTTCGATTTGCACCTCGCCACTGTAGTCAGCCGGGGTTTCTGTCTCAAAGCCGGTCGCATTTAGTTGCTCGGTGACTTGACGGGCCACTCCTGCAATACGGGCTGCATTAAACACATGCACACGTGCTGGTGGCTCAGTAGACTCAAGACCAGCCAGTGAGCGCACTTGCTCGATTACATAGCGTTGCGTCTGACTCAGGGCAATACGCAGCTGATTAAACACATCACTACTCACCGTTGGTGCCCGATCCACAATACCACCGGAGTTATCAACCCACGCTTGTACCACCGTATACACGCCATCAGCATCCCAGATGATATTGCTACCTTCGCTCCGATAATTCGGAATGGTCTGGGGTGAAATTTGATAGGCAATCACCGCATTCAAATCGAGTCGAGACGCACTCCAGACGAGTGTGACGAAAATACCAGGATCGGTGAGTGGTACGGTCGTCTTGACGGTGCCAGCCAGGAGTTGTGGTGCATCAAGGAAGAGGGAACCCCAACCAACCACTCCGCGAGCCTTGAGTTCGGCAATAACTGCATAGATGACTTGCAGTTGACGCAAATTACGACCAAAATCGTTGTCCGCATGTCTAGTACGTGCGTACATGAGCGCGCGTTCACCGTTTAGGCGTTGCAGTCCGGGGACGAATTCAATGCGCGTGGTGCTGTAATCGTCAGTCGGATAGGTTTCATCCACAATGCGCTTTGGCACGTCAACCGTAATCCCCCCAATCGCGTCTATGATGGCCGCAAATCCGGCAAAGTTCACTTGCGCCATGTAGTCGATGGCAACACCATTAACCGAGAGTTGTGTGAACGTATCGACAGTCTCAGCTGCCAGCGCCATACCGGATTCCTGTTGGGTTACATCACCCGCGAATAGATCTTGTGCACGTTGATATCCGTATGCGTATGCGGCGTTAATTTTGCTTTGGCCGCGCCCACGTATGTCAACTTGGGTATCACGAGGAATAGAGAGGAGCGCAACACTACCTGCTTGTGGATTCACACGCATAAGAATCAGCGTATCACTGCGCACACCGTTGTTGGCCGCGCTGTCGCGCTCATCAACACCAATAATCAATACAGTGAACGGAGTGAACGCTGCAGGGTTCGTGCGCACCGGACGGGCATCTTTGACGCCCACGGCTTGCACGATTTCGTTGACTTGATAGATTCCTAACAGCGTAGGGAACACTACGAACAGCAGCACCCAGACCAAGCGCCACGAACGTGGTTGCTCATCTGGCGGGCCAGACAAAATACGCATACGACTGGTACGCGGCAAAATAATCGTTGATCCGGGAGTCACACCATCGCGAAGTCGGGGTTGACGCGAGTTAACGTCCATGGCGACCTCCAGCCCAGCAATCACAACTGGTAAAGCGTGGTATTAGCATACCATAGCCAAATCACACACAAGTTGTGTGAAGTACGAGTATACTGAAAATGAAATCAGGGTGTTTCCGTATTCAAGGTACCGTCGACGCATGGCATATCATCCAAAACGCATTCGAAACACACCAGAACGCGCCGTTCAGCAGTCTTTGATTCGCCAGCCAGCCGATATATATATTAATCCAGCGTGGAAGCTTGCTGCGCTATTTGGTGCGTTGATGGGAGCACATTGGTTACGCAATCATCGTTGGTTGCGTCTGCTCATTTGTGCAATGGTAGGCAAACGCGTGTGGCACTATGCGCGCCATCACGAGCCACAGCAACCGGTGCTCCAACACGTGTCAATTTGTGACAATCGCATACCACTAGGGTTTCACGGATTTCGGATTGGGCAGATCAGTGATATTCATCTCGGGCAACCATATAGTCACGCAAATCTGCGCTGGGCGATTCAGCAAATGCAGCATCTCAATCCGGATTTAATCGTGCTGACCGGTGATTTGGTCAATGACCGCGAGTCAATAACCGACTTACCGTATCACCTCAGACAGCTTCGGGCGCCATATGGTGTGTATGCAATACCAGGCAATCATGATTATGTCGAAGAGATAGATGACGTGATTCAGGCGACATCATTTGCGGGCATTCCGATGATTCGAAATCAGGGATTTACACTCAACCTTCACGGGGATTCAATCTACGTTGCGGGTGTTGATGACATCTGGCATGGTCAGATGCGCCTCGATACCGCCATGGCATCCAACACCACACATCTGCCGACGATTTTGCTGGCACATTCCCCCGATACTGTCCGCGAGGCACTTGATTACCCGCATATCGTATTAC
>VGPG01000042.1 GCA_016875555.1 Chloroflexota bacterium
CCTTTGGTTCACGCCAGAGTGATGCATTCACCTACTATTCACTCTGTATGAGTTGCACGGCGCTGGTCATGGCCCCATACGTCATCTGGCAGCATCATGCACGCAGATTTGACTGGCGGCAGTTACCCGGCGAACTTCCACGTGCCACCATCATCGGCACATTGTCGTTTATCTCGTATTTCATCGTGCTCTACAGTTACACCACGGCGCCAGTCAGTTATGTGGCAGCCGCACGTGAGATGAGCATCATCATCGCCGGGCTTGTAGGCTGGCTCTGGCTCAAAGAGGCGTTCGGATCAAGTCGCATCGTAGGGGCTGCATGCGTGAGTGTGGGAGTAGGGGTACTCGTCATCTTTGGCTAGCCTAGTACTGAGCCGGTATATAATAGTGGTGTTGAGCGGCGATTAGTTTGTGGGGGAGAATCATGACAATTCGTGACAGCATCATTCGCGTCGTAGGGCGCCACAATCTCACCGAAGACGAGGCGGCCGAGGCCATGCACGAGATAATGAGTGGTGTCGCAACTCCCGCACAAATTGCAGCGTTTTTGACTGCGCTGCATCTCAAAGGAGAAACCGCCGCAGAAATTGCCGGTATGGCACGCATCATGCGCGAACACGCACTCTACGTTGAGATAGATCCCGGCGCAGTTGATACGTGTGGTACGGGTGGTGATGGCGCGGGAACATTTAACATCTCAACCATTGCCGCATTTGTGGCCGCCGGTGCCGGGGTATCCATTGCCAAACACGGTAACCGCGCCATGTCGAGTCGCTGTGGTTCGGCTGACGTGCTTGAGGGGCTCGGTGTTTCGATTGAACTCGACCCTGACGCTGTGGCCCATCACATTACCACGAACAACTTTGGCTTCATGTTTGCACCGCGCTTTCACCCCGCCATGCGCTTTGCTGGTCCAGTACGTCGTGAAATCGGTATTCGCACTGCATTCAATTTGCTCGGTCCACTCACGAATCCAGCGCGAGTCACCCGCCAAGTCATCGGCACGGCCAACGAACAACTCGCTGAGAAGCTCGCGAATGCACTTTCGTTGCTGAACATGGAACATGTAATTGTGTACTGTGGATACGGCAATATTGATGAACTCTCATTGGCCGGCACCAATGTGTACTTCGTGGTGCGTGGCAACCTGCCACCACGCCGCTTCGAACTCGATGCCGTCACAGTCGGTTTAACTCGAGCCGAAAACAGCGCATTGGCCGGTGGCGACTTACACGAAAATGTCCAGATTGCCCGTACTATTTTGGCAGGTCAAGGGTCACCCGCCCAGCAAGATGTGGTACTGCTGAATGCGGCGGCAGCCATCATCGTCTCAGGCCGTGCTGATGATTGGCAGAGTGCTATTGACATGGCCCGACATTCGATTACGAGTGGCACTGCCCACGCACGCCTCGCACAGGCCACAATGGCGTAACCGTTGCACATACCGTCACCGTCATACTGGACATGCGGGCAGGAATACCTGCCCGCATGTCCAGTACGTATTACAAACGTTATTATGCGTAGCTATACTTACGCCAAACATCATGACGTTCGAGTTCGATGAGCAACGCAAATGCAACATAGTGTGGTTGTCGTGGAATAGAGAGAAGCGGCATATTCGCCTCATCAGGAGTCCGGCCACCTTTACGGTGGTTACACTCACGACATGCGGCGACCACATTGTCCCAATCGGTGGTGCCTCCGTAGGTACGCGGCACGACATGATCAATGGTCAAATAATTCCGCCCTGGTTGTGCACCACAGTACTGACACGTCTCGCGGTCGCGAATAATAACGCCCCGCCGTGAGCAGGGCAATCGCAAATTGCGTGGAATGCGGATATATCGTGTGAGTCGAATGACAAGTGGGAGCTGAAAGTGTCTCGATATGCCACTAATAAAGCGTTGTGCGGCTTCGACGACTTCGGCTTTTTCTTGGAGGAGTAAGACAAGGGCCCGCCGAACCGGCACAAGCTGGAGCGGTTCATAGCTCGCATTCAGCACCAACACCCGTTGCATATGTACGCCTCCTTGCAATATCGTCTACCAAACGATTCCGCAGCGCCACCAATGACAGGGTTCCTACACGCATGTATATCGTACGGATGTTGTGTTAATAAAAAGAACAACAACCATGGTATTTACTACATATAGTATAGCACACACCTCAAGCATCACTACCACTAGCAAACTCTTCCCGAATCCATCTTTGACACGGTCAAAGAGAGAGTGCTATACTCCTATCTAGGGGAGCATATTGCCCCATCATGACGCATTACAACTTTTCAAGGAGGATTTCATGCCATTGACACTTCCGGCACTGGCATATGATGTGGCAGCACTTGAGCCACACATTGATGCAACGACCATGACGATTCACCATGGCAAGCACCATGCGGCATACGTCAACAATGCCAACAATGCCATGACTGACCACAGTGCATTACAGGCGTTATCAGCGATTGACATTCTCAAAAAAATCAACGAGACGCCCGATACCATTCGTCAGGCGTTGATTAACAACGTCGGTGGTCATGCCAATCACACGTTGTTTTGGGAGATTATGGCACCTGGCGGTGCCAATGCACCAACAGGCGCCTTGGCCGCAGCCATCACCAGCACCTTCGGTGGCGTTGACCAGCTCAAGGCCCAGGTAAATGACGCTGCCATGAAGCGCTTCGGCAGTGGTTGGGGGTGGTTGGTTGCCGATGCAAACGGTGCCCTCAAGGTCATCAGCACGGCCAACCAAGACAGCCCAATCATGCAAGGTCTGACGCCGTTGTTGGGCGTTGACGTGTGGGAACACGCCTACTACCTCAACTACCAGAACCGCCGTGCCGATTATTTGGCCGCATGGTGGAACGTCGTCAATTGGAGCGTTGTCGCTGCCAATTACGGTCGATAACGTCGCCCACAGCATACATACAGCAGGGCGGCTAAGCCGCCCTGCTGTTGCATCTCAAACCGAATTCTCATAATCATCTGTGGTACAATATTGCAAATTGGAGTGCGGGTTTCGCACAGACTAAAGGAGTCATCTTCATGGCCATGGAAAAGTCCACTTGGACGACCAAAGCGGGTTTAGCCCAAATGCTCAAGGGCGGCGTCATTATGGACGTCATCGATGAAGAGCAAGCCAAAATCGCTGAAGAAGCTGGCGCCGTTGCTGTCATGGCACTTGAGCGCGTCCCCGCAGATATACGCAAGCAGGGCGGTGTGGCCCGCATGAGCGATCCCGAGCTCATCATCCGCATCAAAGAATCCGTCACGATTCCCGTGATGGCCAAAGCACGTATTGGCCATTTCGTTGAGGCCCAGGTACTTGAGGCACTCGGCATTGACTACATCGACGAGAGTGAAGTATTGACCCCTGCCGACGAAGAGTTCCACATCGACAAGCACCGCTTCAAAATCCCCTTCGTCAACGGGTGTAAGAACATCGGTGAGGCATTGCGCCGCGTCGCTGAAGGTGCCGCTATGCTACGCACCAAAGGTGAAGCTGGTACTGGCAACGTCGTTGAAGCCGTTCGCCACGCACGTACCGTCTTCGGTGAAGTTCGTCGCTTGCAGGCAATGAGCGAAGACGAGCTCTACAGCGCCGCCAAGAACTTACAGGCTCCTTACGACTTGGTCAAGTACGTTGCCCAACACGGCCGCTTGCCTGTCGTCAACTTCGCTGCCGGTGGCATTGCCACCCCATCCGATGCTGCGTTGATGATGCAACTCGGCGTTGACGGCGTCTTCGTGGGATCAGGCATCTTCAAGTCGGGTGACCCGATGCGTCGCGCAAAGGCGATTGTCCAGGCTACCACCCACTACCAGGATCCAGCCATCATCGCCGAAGTCAGCAAAAACCTCGGTGAGGCCATGGTCGGCATCGAGATTAGCAAGCTCCCCCAAGATCAACTCTTGGCCAATCGCGGTTGGTAATTGACTCGATACGCCTAGTCACGCTGCCCAACATGTGCGGTGTGACTAGGCATTCTCCATAGTAACGGGAGTGGTAGCTATGACTGTCGGTGTGCTTGCACTCCAAGGTGCCTTTCGCGAACACGAAGAGATGCTCCATCGCATGGGGGTCGCAACGCGGCAAGTACGCCTCCCACGCGACCTCGCCGAGGTCGATCGCCTCATTATCCCAGGTGGTGAAAGTACGACCATCGGCAAATTATTGGTGATGTACGAGTTACTCACACCACTCCGTGAGCGTATTCTGGCAGGAATGCCTGTGTGGGGAACATGTGCGGGAGCGATTTTGATGGCACGACGCATCGTTGATGGTCGCCCTGATCAACCAGCACTCAATGTCATGGACATCGAAGCACGACGCAATGCATTCGGCAGCCAACTCGATAGCTTTGAGGCCGAAGTCGACGTGACAGACATCGATCATCCGTTTCACACCGTATTTATTCGTGCTCCTATCCTCGAAAAACCCGGTGAGCAGTGCCGCGTCCTCGCAACACTTCCGGATGGTCGTATTGTGGCCGCACGCCAAGCACACATGCTCGCTACGTCGTTTCACCCGGAGTTAACGAATGACAGCAGCATTCATGAGCTTTTCTTGTCGTTCTAAGTGAGGGCGCATGAGCCGATTGCTCACCCCAATTGATTTATTTCGCCTGCGTCGCAAGGCGCGTTCATTGGTGGTGCTTGATGGTGATGTCGCGCTACTTCGCCGTCATCGCGTCTTGCTTGTGGCGCTGCGCACGATTCTCGAAAATCACACCAGATACTCAACGACCATCGTGCGCGATGGCGCAACCAGTGCCATTCTGCAGGCACGTCGGCGCCATTCACGCCCCGAACGCGAACTACTTGCCCTCGCATCGTATGGTCCCGAACAACGCTATCCGAGCGACCACGATATGTGGTTCAATCTCCTTGAAGCACATGTAGTCGAAAGCGCGCGAAGTCGCATTCAACGCCTTTACGCAACGCTGGACGGCACCAACACCGATTTGGTCGAAATATTCCGTCAAAGTGGCTATGCACCGTTTAGTCGAGAAATACTCCTACGGCTCGACGGCCCCGATTGGGATCAAGGGATTCGCCTCGCCGCTATGTCCCCCCAAACACGTCATGATGTGTGGGGCGTGCATCAACTCTATGGTCAGACGACCCCTCGTCCCGTTCAACTCGCCGAGGCCAAAGCGGCGCGCGATTGGATGCTCCCACTTGCTACCCCGTGGGAACGCGTAAAACAACGCGCATGGGTGCAACGCCACTCCGATCAAGTGGTGGCCTCACTCCACATTCAGAGTGGCCGTGAAGCCCATGTCATGCGTCTGCTCGTACAACCCAGTGCCCGCGATGAAGTGCCCGACATGTTACGATTTGGCATTAGTCAAATCGCCGACACACTCCCTATCTGGCTCGTCCTCCGCGACTACCAGGAGGATTTGCTCTGGTCAGCCCAAGATTTGGGATTCCAACCGTTCAGCGAACAAAGTCTCCTTGTGCGGCATAACGTGGCGTTTGTCCGCCGACCTGCATTTGCGCGTGTGCTCGAACCAAATCAAGATCCAGGGTCGCCGATTCCTACTATCGTTCCAGCTGCTCACAAACAAGCGAGGTTCTATGCACCCCCAGAACGACATTACCAGTAACATTGACCTGCTCTTGGCAGCTATTCCTCGCCATATCTGCGACCTCCTCGATTCTTCTGGTCACTCGCAAGATGACTTACTCGAAATTGTCATGGATCTTGGTCGCCTCCCCGAAGCACGTTATCGCACAACATCCATCCTGCTCGGCGACCGCGAAGTTACTGCTGACGATATACGCGCGGTCACGCTCGCCATCAGCAACTTCGGCGAAGATAATCGCGCTGGCATTCCACGCACGTTGCACCGCATCTCCGCCATTCGCAATCGGGCTGGCACCATCATCGGGCTCACCTGTCGTGTAGGGCGTGCCGTACACGGTACCATCAGCATCATCCGCGACTTAATTGAGTCGGGGCGCAGTGTGCTCCTCTTGGGTCGCCCCGGCGTCGGCAAAACAACCATGCTCCGCGAAACAGCCCGCGTGCTCGCCGACGACGTGCGTAAACGCGTGATTATCGTCGATACCTCCAACGAAATCGCAGGCGACGGCGATATTCCCCATGCAGGCATCGGTCGCGCGCGGCGCATGCAAGTGCAACGCCCGAGCGAACAACATGCCGTGATGATTGAAGCCGTCGAAAACCATATGCCCGAAGTCATCGTCATCGACGAAATTGGCACCGAACTCGAAGCCCAAGCATCGCGCACCATTGCCGAACGTGGCGTCCAACTCATTGGCACCGCCCACGGCCAACTCCTCGAAAATCTGATGGTCAATCCGACCCTCTCCGACCTGATTGGTGGCATCCAAGCCGTCACCCTCGGTGATGACGAAGCACGCCGCCGTGGTACCCAAAAGACCGTCCTCGAACGTAAACAGCCACCAACATTTGATATCCTCGTTGAAATTCGTAGCTGGGAGAATGTTCTCGTCTACAGCAACGTCGGCGAAGCCGTTGATGCCATCCTGCGTGGTGAATCCCCGCTTGCCGAACAGCGCACGCGCAACGAACAAGGCGAAATCACCATCGAAATGGTTACTCCAGAACCACCCGATGGTCTGGCAGGCCAACAAGCATGGGGCATCCGCAAAAATCATACGCCAGGCCTTGAGCGTGAACCATATGGCCCACGCGGTAACCGTACTCGCCACGACCGCCATGACCGCCATGACCGCGCCGAACGCCTGCCACCATCTCCGCGGCCCGTGAATCTTGCTGCCCTTCCGCAGACACCTACGCTAGCCGCAGTCACTGCGCTACCAGCCACGGTTCAGACCACCACACCTGCGCAACGCATCTATCCGTTCGGATTGAGTCGCGATAAGGTCGAAAAAGCCATCGCTCATCTACGAGTGCCAGCCACAGTGGTCCGTGACCTTGATGACGCAAGCATGATCATGACCATCAAGAACTACTATCGCCAAGGTTCGACGCGTCTGCGCAATGCCGAAGAGCGCAACTTGCCCATCTACGTGCTCCGCTCATCAACGGCCATCCAGATCGAACGCCAACTCCTCGATATTTTTGGCATCGAACAGACACCGCAACAAGAGCCACGCACCGGCAAAAGTGACCCCGAAATCCATGATGCCATTCTCGAAACAGAAACGGCTATCCATCAACTGCTCAATGGTGAACGATCAGCCGTTGAACTCACCCCTCAAGGCAGTATCATTCGCCGTTTGCAACATCAGATGGCCGAGCGGTATAATGTGCAATCTGAGAGTCGCGGACGTGAGCCATTTCGTCGTGTGAAGATTTCTCGCTAGCAGAAAGACCAAAAAAAGGGTATTATGGGATTGTTCATCACATTCGAAGGGAGCGAGGGGAGCGGCAAAAGCACCCAGACTCGTGCACTATATGAGCGGCTCCACGCCGAGAACTACCCGGTCATCCTCGTACGAGAGCCCGGTGGGACGCGTATCGGCGATATGATTCGGCGCATTGTGCTGGACTTGCAGCACACAGAGATGGACGCTACAACAGAGACGTTTCTCTTCTCTGCGGCACGTGCCCAACTCGTGAACGAAGTCATCCGCCCCTATCTGGCACAAGGTGGGATTGTGATTTGTGATCGCTACGCCGATTCAACCTACGCCTATCAAGGGTACGGTCTTGGTCGCGACCTCAATGAACTCAAAACACTCACCGCAATTGCTACCGGTGGTCTACGCCCCGATGTTAGCGTCTATCTCGATATCAGCGCTGATGCCGGCCTCGAACGCAAACAGCGACGCAAAAACGGCGCACTGCCACAGGGTGTAGAATGGAACAGACTCGATGCACGTGAAGTGGCCTACCACCGCCGCGTTGCTGATGGGTATCGTACCCTGATCAACGAAGATCACGAACGGTGGTTTGTCTGCGATGCCGCACAGAGCATCGACACAATTGCCGCAGCCATTTATCAACACATGAGTCCATTTGTGGCCCACATCCAAAAACTTGACGCCTCTGGCAGATGAAAGGATATTCCTATGAAGCTCATGATCGCCGTCGTACAACGCCAAGATGCTGGTGATTTGGTTGACGCCCTGACTGCTCGTAGTCATCGTGTCACCCGCATTAGCAGCGAAGGTGGATTCTTGCGTGAGGGGAACGTTACCCTCTTAATCGCTGTTGAAGATGAGCACATCGAATCAGTCATGAACCTGATTCACACCCACTGCCATATGCGCATCCGCTATATTTCACCGTTGCCACCCGTCGCAGAGTCGGGTGAGTTCTATCCACCAACACCCGTTGAAGTGCAGGTCGGTGGTGCAACCGTGTTCGTTCTTGATGCCGAGTCAGTGACTCGCGTCATGTCATAGTGTACACCTCGCTCAGTTCGGCGTAGAGGAGATTGTATTGTGGATATAGGTAGCGCGATTAGCTTTCTGACTTCGCTCTTTGACATCCTTAAATGGGTTCTCGGTGGGTATTTTGTGCTGCTCTGGATGGCAAGCGTCATCTGGACGTATCGCGACATTCATGCGCGCACCGAAGAAACCCTGCTCCAAGCCCTTGCGGTCTCGCTCTCACTCCTGATTCCCTTTGCTGGGCTTGGCATCTATACCCTCTTGCGCCCCCGTCAAACCATCGCAGAACGCTATGAACGCTCACTCGAAGAAGAATACCTCCGCCACGACATTGAAGAACAGTTTGTCTGTCCACAGTGCCAACGCGGCATCGACCATGAGTTCATCCTCTGCCCACACTGTCATACGGCTCTGCGTCGGCGCTGTATCAGCTGCGACCGCGTCATTGACCTGACATGGGCGATTTGCCCGTATTGTGGCGATGATGGTAGTGGTCTCGTCGGCCGCACCACAACCAACGTCCGCCGTGATACGCCAGGCAGAATCGAACGATGAGCTGGCAAACGGCACTAATTACGACCACACTCCTCATCGGTTTGACTGCCTGCACCCTGGGACCCTCCACTGACAGTGCACCCGCAGATACCGCACTCCTGACAAACCAAACGCCGAACCCGCGAGGTCTCGGCGATCCGAATGCGCCTGTCAAGATAAGCGAATACACCGATTATCAATGACCGTACTGTGATCGATTCGTCCGTGAGACGTTACCCCAACTCATCAGCGAGTACGTAGATACCGGCAAAGTCTACCTCGAGGTCTATGACTATCCACTCATGAGCATTCATTCGGGTGCCTTGATGGCCGCCCAAGCGGCAAACTGTGCCGCTGAACGTGGGCGATACCACGATATGCGCCTGCGTCTATTTGAAGGCATGCGCAATAGCGAGTGGCGCGACGGCTCAATCCAAGCGCTCGATTTGTTCACGCAATATGGCATCGACATGGGGTTCAATGAGACCGAGTTTGCCCAGTGTATCGCAAGTAATCGTTACCTTGACCAGGTACGCCTTGATATGCAACAAGCCGAACAACTCGGTATTCGGAGCACACCATCGTTTGTCATCAATGGCCGACTCCTGCTCGGCGCTCAACCATTTAGCGAATTCAAACGCATCATCGATTACAACCTTAGTCCACCCTAACGCCAGTTCGTGCGTGGGTGGGTGGCGCACTATTCAGTGTTACGCTGCTGGTTCAAAAAATCTTGCAAAATAATTGATGCGGCGACTTCGTCAATTTTGGCTTTGCGTTGCTCAGGACGCAACCCTGCTTCGATCATCATCCGCTGCGCTTCGGCAGTGGTGTATCGTTCATCACACGTACTCATGGGGATCGTGATATGGGTCGCTAACGCTGCAATAAACTGTCGAATGCGCTGCGCTTGCGGTCCCTCGTGGCCGTTCAATGAAATCGGCAACCCGATTACGAGCGCAACGACCTCCTCTTTGACCACGAGATGCTGAAGCCTCTGAAAGAGGACCACTTGCGGATGTGCCGATAATGTGGTGTACGGCGTAGCAAGCGTCTGCGACAAATCACTCATCGCCACACCCACACGTCGCTCGCCGACATCAAGTGCCATGACCCGCCCTCGTAGGTGCGTCACGGAGTACTCCCACCCACACGTATGGTAATTAATTGCGCGAACGGTGGCATCTGTGCCCGTGCCGGCAACTGGTAGTCGCTAATCACGCCTTGTGCCTTGAGCGCATCAAGCACTTGTGTTGCCTGATCGACCGTCATCCCTTGTAATTGCCGCGGCAATGCGACAACAATCGCGTCATCAACGGGCATTTGTGGGGCACAACGTACCTCGCCGTTAATCACCACACCCGATGTGGCGGCCGCCCATGAGGCAATGCGGAACTTGGGTAACTCACCCACTTTGCACACCGGAGTATTCCCCATCTGAAAGCGCTGTGGGACCACGCGTTGCAACTGTTCCTGTACCATGTTCTCGGACTTCACTGCCAACGCACGAAACTTCATTTGCACGGTCAACCGCACCTCCGCACTACGCGGATCAAGTACGGTCCCGACCGACGGCTCCAACTGTGGCTCACCATAGACGGCAGGACTACCCAATGTGGCCATCGCCGGAGAGATGGTGGCATTATCAATCATCAACATGCGTTGTTGCGCTTGCGCTTGCAAATCTTTGAGGCCCTGCACATAACTTTTCGCTAATGCGGCTCCAAGTAGACGCGCCATGTCACTTTCGGAGACAATTCGCCGCATCGTCTCACTCCCACCGCCAATCAATCCGTTGCGCAACATGATTTGCCCTTGATCCGAGACCAGCGCACCTTGACCCGGCAACAGCAATGTCACTACGCGGTTTTCACCGACATTCGAGGCACTGCCAGCCGATCGCGCCGTAACGGTCACTTCGGCTTGACCATAGCGCGTCGTACTCCCCGTCAACGAGGTCTCGGTGACCGCAGCCGGCACCGTGGTCGGTGCATCGAGCATGAGCCGCACTTCGTTGCTCGCACCACGTGCCACAAACTCGGTACCTACCGGTAGCGTGATCGGCTGATCGAGCATGTTAATCACCTGTACCGTGCCACGTGCGCGCCCCTCGGGCATGGGCACCTCGGTCAGCGCCTCACTGACTTCGCTCACGGTAATGGTTGTCTCAAGCCACGCCGCCTCAATCTGCACATTCGAAGCCTCACCTACTGGCATGACCTCAAACTCCACATCAGTCAGTGGTACGACGCGCATCTCGCCGAGTGGCGGAACAAGCGTCACTGTCGTGTGCACCGTAAACGCCCACAGTCCTACCCCCAAGAGACTGCCAACCAACGCCATGACAATCCACTGCCACACCGCACTACGACGCGGACGCTTACGTGGTTTGGTCGGACGCTCATCGAAATCATCGTAATCGCGCGGGGTGATGACCCGCGTCGTCCGGCGACGCGGGGTCGTACTCATGGCCATGTTCCGTGGAAGTGGTGCAGTCACGATCAACACCGTTTTCTATATGTGCAACAACACACGCGCTTCGTTCAGCGCTGCATCAATATTTGTGATATCGCGGCCACCGGCTTGTGCCATGTCGGGGCGACCACCACCACTACCGCCAACAATCGGTGCCAACGCCTTGACCAGATTACCTGCGTGGTGTTGTGTCACTTGCTTGCTCACCATGACCAAGAGTTGCGCACGTTCATCTTTGGCACTTGCCAATACCACAACCGCACTCGTCAGGTGATCGCGAATCTTGTCGCCGAGCTCGCGCATTTGTGGCACCTCAAGATTATCGACACGCGCAACAACATAGGTCACACCATCGCGGACAGTTGCAGCACGAATCAAATCATCAACCTGTGAACCAGTCGCCTGCGACTTAAGTGCATCGAGTTCACGCTGACGCTGCTTGTAGTCGGTCAACAATGTGTCAACACGCTCAACCAACTGTGGTGCAGGTACGCTCAAGCGACCAGCTGCCTCACGCAAAAGGTGCAGTTGACTCTCGACCCACTGCTCAGCGCCTAGTCCGGTCACCGCCTCAATACGACGGACACCACCAGCCACGCTACTCTCGGCAATGATGCGGAACTGGCCAATCTCGCCGGTCATCGTCACGTGCGTGCCACCACACAACTCGCGTGAGTCACGACTCGTGTATGGCTGGTCACCGGCCACCGTTGCCGCAGCCGCGTGCACCAAACGCACCCGATCGCCGTACTTTTCGCCGAACAAGGCAATCGCCCCGTTATCGAGCGCCTCCTGATAGGCCATCTCACGCCAAACAACCGGCTGATTCGCCCGGACCCACGCATTCACGCGTTGCTCAATCTCACGCTGCTGCTCAAGCGTCACCGCCCGATGATGCGTAAAGTCGAAGCGCAAACGCTCAGGTGCGACCAATGAGCCCGCCTGTGCCACATGCTCACCCACCACGTCGCGCAAGGCGCGCTGTAATAAGTGGGTGGCCGTGTGGTTGCGCATCACATGGTTGCGCCGGACCTGATCAATCTCAGCGCGCACCGTCTCACCACGCCCTATCATGCCACTCTCGACGACGCCAAAGTGGACCGTCACACCTGGGATGGGGCGTTGCGTATCACTAATCTGCACTCGACCGCGTGGCCCAATCAACCAGCCGGTGTCACCGACTTGGCCACCACTCTCCGCATAAAACGGCGTCTTGTTGAGTACAATCTGCACCTCAGTACCCGCTGACGCCTCGTGTTTGACATCGTCGGCACTGACAATTGCTACAACTTGACCGTCTGCCACCACATCCGTATATCCCACAAAGCTGGTCGGCGCAAGGGTCAATTCGGCCCAAACCTCAGTATCAGCGCCCTTTTTGAATTGGGCTACCGCTCGCGACCGTGAACGTTGCTCATTCATAGCCGCATCATACCCAGCCGTATCAACGGTCATACCCTGCTCAGCAGCAATCTTTTCGGTCAGGTCAAGTGGGAACCCGTCGGTGTCCTTGAGCTTAAATGCCTCGCCTCCTGGAATCACCGCACCGCCACTCTGCTTGACCTGCTCAATGACGACACCTAGCTTGCTCAAACCACCTGAGAGCGTCCGCAAAAACTGCTGCTCCTCGGTGTCAACCGTCTCAAGAATGAAGTCACGCCGCGCCTTGAGCTCGGGATATGCATCGCCCATCAAATCCACTACGCGATCAACAACACCAGTGAAAAACGGCTTATCAAAGCCTACAGTACGACCTTGGTAAACCGCGCGACGCAAAATACGCCGCAACACATACGAACGCCCCGTGTTGCCCGGCAATACACCGTCTGCAATCAAAAAGGCCACCGAACGGCTGTGGTCGGCTACCGCACGATACGGTGCATAACGCGCACGATATTCTTTTTCGTCACTGCCACGCAACTCTTTGATGCGGTTAATCAAATCAACGAACAAATCGGTGTCGTAGTTGTTTTTGACTCCCTGCAAGACCATTGCCATACGCTCAAGCCCCATGCCAGTATCAACCGACGGACGCGGCAATGGTTGCATCGTGCTCCGTTCAAACTGCATGAACACGTTGTTCCAAATCTCAACGTAATCCGGGTCATCGCTGTTTACCCCGGCAGCCGACATTTTGCTGAGGTCGTCGCCAAGATACACGGTAATCTCCGAACACGGACCACAGGGGCCGGTATCGGCCATCACCCAAAAATTATCTTTCTCGCCGAACCGCAAAATACGACTCGGGTCAGCACCCGCTTTGATCCACATGGCTGCCGCATCTTCGTCAGCAGGGACACGTCCATTACCCTCAAACACGGTGAACCACAAGCGCTCAACCGGCAACTCAAATACCTTGGTCAACAAGTCCCACGCCATCGGGATGGCATCAGCCTTGAAGTAGTCGCCAAATGAAAAGTTCCCCAACATCTCAAAGAACGTGTGATGCCGCGGTGATGGTCCTACTTCTTCGAGGTCGTTATGTTTACCCGAGACGCGCAAACACTTCTGCGCCGTCGTGGCCCGTGTGTACGGACGTTGTTCCAAACCCAAAAAGGTATCTTTGAACTGCACCATGCCCGAATTGGCAAAGAGCAATGTCGGGTCATTACCAGGGATCAACGACGAACTCGGCACGACGGTGTGGCCACGCTCGGCAAAAAACGAGAGATAGGCTTGACGAATTTGGTTGCTAGTCAGCTTCTTCATGTTGGCTCCGCTTGTGACCCAGTCGGGTGTGCTGTGTGTCCACACATACAAAATTTCATTCTCTTATTGTAGCCGACCCATGAATGTGTCGCAACATACCACCCAAAACGCCTAAATTTCGTGATTTTAACCCGCATTTCTCTATATTTTTTTTGTCAAAACACGATACAATGTAAATGAATTCTGTAGGTATGCAACTTGTTTTGGTGATTCCATTCACCGAATTTGTTCTACCTATCTGGAGGAATGATGACAGCACTTTACAGAGATCAACGTCAATGCGCAATCTGTCATACGTACACCACATTCACGTGTGTAAACGCAAAGTTCGTATTTGATGATCTTGACATGGATGGCCGACCGTACGACATGAGTTTGATTATCCTGCCGTACTGGGTACAACAATGTAGCAAATGTCACTACTGCACTACCGATATCCGCATCAACACGCCTCAAGCAGCAGAAGTCATCAAAACTGCCGCCTATCTCGGGCTCATCAATGATCAGGCATTCCCGTATTTATCACGTGAGTACAACGCAGCTAGCTATCTCGCACGGTTTACCAACGACTACGCAAATGCAGCCTGGCATGCCCTCCGTGCCACCTGGAAGTGTGAAGACACACACCACCCACTCCGCGGTGTCATTCGCCAACAAGCACTTGATTGCTTTCTGCTGGCACTCCAACACCAACAACCATTTGCCCCCACACTCAGCGAACAGCACCTCATCATCGCTGATGTGTGTCGCCGCCACGGGGAGTTCAACTCGGCACGCCATCACAACCAAAAAGCCGCACAGCTTCATCCTACGGATGCAACCCATGCGGCTATCAACATTCAAGCACGCGCCATCGAAGAAAATTCGATGCAACGACTTGCACGTCCACAAATCTAATTTACCAACTCACTACCACGGTCCCCTCTGCGGCGTTCAACTGGACAATGGCGACCTGCCCCTCCGGCGTTTGTGCAACCGTCACAGGTCCGTTCGGTGACTGAATGACACCACTACACCCTACCGTATCACGGGGAATTGCTAGTTTAATTTGATACGCTTGGGCGCCTGTCACATCAATCGAAGCCCAACACGCATCTTGGTGCCACCGATACGCCACGTAGTTGTTGGTCATCGCATAACGCACACTTGCATATGCGTCACGCAACCCGACATGCGACCACTGCGGTGCAATCGTGACCACACGCAGGTTATCCTGCTGATCCACAACACCGACAGCGCCTTCGATGAAGGCCATCAACATGCTCGATGTGCCCCATCCATCCGTGCTTATGGTCTCTGGTGTTCCAATGCCCGCACCGCCATCAGGGGTATACCACAGATAACTCTCACCTTTGCTCAGCATCCCCAACCAGAAGTAATCGAGCTGCGCAAATCCGTAGGATGGTCGACCAATCTGGAACGCACCAGCTGCCAGCTCACCACCCACCATCGGCATTAATCCGCCATTCACGTATTCACCCGGTCGCTCACCACTACGCCCGCCCAAACCGAGTGTCCCCGCCGGGAACGCCGGGTCTATGCTGTACCACTCGGCAAAGACACCCGGCCGACGCCGACTGATATAGCTCTGAATGATTGCCTCTTGTTGTGCAACAGTCAGAACACCCCGGTTTAACGCATATGCATTTGAGAGGCTCAACTGTTGATTCACATCAACACCGGGAATCTCTGTGGGTTGATCGAAGACAAAATGCCGATAAAAGTTGCCGTTCCAACTTATCGCGTTGAGACGCTCCATGATGCCGTCAGCGACGGTACGCCATACACCTGCTAGTGCAGGATCACCGACACGCTCCTCAAGTGTGGCCAACATGCGCAAGGACTGGGCCATGCCCGTGTTGTCACCATGGAAAATGCCCCAACGCGTCGCCGGCGTAATTTCGTGGTGTGGCCCGCCACCCGGCAGTACTTCGAAATCCCATGTGTCAATCGTAAATGGCCGGCGCACTAACCCGCGTACTGGGTCCCAACGCCATGGGTCTTGTAGACTATAGGTCGCAGCTCGCCGCATCCCATCAAGATG
>VGPG01000043.1 GCA_016875555.1 Chloroflexota bacterium
TGATCAACTTCACGCTGGGCTAGGGCATCCCACGCAATCTTGTCGCGATTGGCACGCTCAAACAGTGGATCATCCACATCGGTGACGTTTTGACAGTACAACACGTTGCCACCTTGGGAGCGTATGTAACGAATGAAAATGTCGAAAATTAAAAACGTGTGGGCGTGCCCAATGTGCGTCGTATCATACGGGGTTACACCACATACGTAGAGCGTGAGCGGACGGTCTTTGGGAATCTCAAGCGGGGCTTTGTGACCACGCAACGTGTCGAACAACTGCATGTTGCTGTCCTTACCTGAATTGAAAAATGAGCGACTACTACCATTATATACTTATTTACCAAATATTCACATGATTTGGATGTGTGTGGAAGATGCTACAATGCCCCAAAGGAGCGCACCGTGAACATAGGCATTGATATCAGCCGGCTGGCAACAGCCCACAAAACCGGCACCGAACGCTATACGTGGGAACTGCTTGCCGGTATGGCACATTCCCCGGGCGATGATACGTATCACCTTTATTGTCGCGATATCCCTGCGCAACTTCCACCACTCTCGACGCACATGCAGCTTCGTCATATGCCGATGCGCCGACTATGGACACATATTCGGCTTGCGGCCGAGCTGTTTGTACGTGCCCCCGATACGTTGTTTGTGCCGTCACACGTGGTGCCATGGAATGTACCGCTCTTGCGCCGTACGCGCATCGTGACAACGATTCACGATCTCGGGTTTCTCGCATTTCCTGAGGCGCATACACGCTTACAGAATTTTTATTTGCGTCTGACCACGCGATGGGCGGCCGTAGCCGCCCATCGCATCATCGCCATTTCACAGGCTACGGCCGACGATTTTGTGCGCTATACCGGCGTTGATCCGCAGCGCGTGGTGGTGATTCACCACGGCGTGGCCCCGGAGTTCAACCCACAGCATCAATCACCGAGCCCGTATCCACGCTACATGTTGTATGTAGGCACGTTACAACCACGCAAAAACATCATGCGCATGATTGAGGCCTTCGCCCAGGCCTCGCTCCATCCCGATACCCACTTGTTGATTGGTGGTCGTACTGGTTGGTTGAGTCAGCCGTTGCAACAGCGCATCGACACACTCGGTGTGACCGATCGGGTGCATCTGCTCGGATTTGTGCCCGACAATCAGTTGTACGGCCTGATGGCCGGTGCACGGGCGTTTGTCTTCCCATCGCTGTATGAGGGCTTCGGTATGCCGGTGCTTGAGGCGATGGCCAGCGGTACGCCGGTGATTACCTCGACGACCTCGGCGCTACCCGAGGTCGCTGGCGATGCGGCGCTATTCGTTGATCCCACCGATGTATCAGCCATCGCTGCCGCCATGCACCAACTTGATACCGACGATGCGACCTACGATCGTTTACGACAGCGCGGGCTCACGCATGCGGCCACATTTACGTGGGCACGCTGTGCCGCGCTCACCCAAGCCGTCTTACGCGGGGAGCGCTAGTCATGCGACGTTGGTACTACGGCTGGTCGATTTTGGGCGTGCTATCGGTGACTGAGACCCTGGCCTACGGCATGCTGATTTATGCGTTTAGCGTGTTTGTGGTGCCACTCGAGACCTACTTTGGTTGGTCGCGCGCCACGATTAACGGAGCCGTCGCCGCCTCGCAAATTATTGCTGGTCTCCTCGCATGGCCGGTAGGTATCTGGCTTGATCGGTACGGTGCCCGGTGGTTCATGACGTTTGGGGCGATCTGGGGAGCGCTCTGGTTCGCCGTGTGGGGCTTTGTCACAGAACCGTGGCAACACATCGTGGTATGGCTGATGTTGGGCATCTCGATGGCCACTGTCTTGTACGAGCCAGCATTCGTCGTGGTGGCCAACTGGTTTCACCACAAGCGCAGTCAGGCACTTACCGTGCTCACGTTTGTGGCAGGATTTGCCATCATCATTGCCACACCGACGACCGAGTGGTTGATTCGCCAGTACGGATGGCGAGCGACCGCATGGGTATTTGCGGCGGTCATGCTGTTGTTGCTCGCGCCCATTTTGGCTATCTGGTTGCGCCACAGGCCGAGCGATGTGGGGGCGTTTGTTGACGGTGCGCCGAGTGAGCCGCCCCGCCCGCAAGTGGCGGTTGCTGCCGCCAAGGTGACTGAGATTATCCGCGATACCGGGTTTTGGGTATTAACAATCGCCTTTTTGTTTGCCACGTCGTCGCTCGTCGTCATCTTACAAACATTTGTGCCATACCTGATTGACCGCGGCTATTCTGCTGCACAGGCCGCACAATTTGCCGCCATCATGGGCGTGTTGGCGTTGCCGAGCCGCTTGATTTTTACGCCGTTGGGCGCAATTGTTTCACGCTACACCATCGCTACCGTCTTGTGCGTGATGCAGAGTTTTGCGCTTGTGGCGCTGATTATGATGCCTGGTGAATGGGGGGTGTGGGCGTGTGTTGTCTTGTTTGGTCTAAGCTTTGGGGCGATTACGCCGGCACGTGCCGCCTTATTTGCTGACCGCTACGGCGTATTGGTGTATGGGGCAATTAGTGGCGTGTTGGCCTTGGTGCTGACCATGTCGCGGGCCGTGGTACCGCTCGGGGTCGAGATTGCGCGACCGTTGTTCGGCGATTATGCGTCGATTTATCTGGTGGTAGGCGTGGTGACGACTATCGGCTCACTGCCAATTCTGTTGATTCCCTGGTTAGGGCGTACAAAAACGGGCACCACGCAGTTGTGATGCCCGTCATTGGGGTGCGATTGATTACGCCAATGAGCGCAGTACTGCGATGAGGCGATCAACCTCTTCTTTGGTGTTGTAGTGGACGAGGCCGATGCGTACCATGCCACCCTTATCCTCGACACCGAGGCGCTCAGTCAAGTTGATAGCGTAGTAGTTGCCGTTCCACACAAAGATCCCTTCGTTGGCCAGCGTTTTGGCGACGTGTTCGGGCGTGTGTTTGGCCATGCGGATGGCCACGGTGGGAGTGCGGTTGCCGAACTTGTCGCTGTCGGTGATGCCGTAGAACGTCAACCCGGGAATGGCCAGCAACTTGCTAATCATGTACTCGCTGAGCTCGCGCTCGTAGGCCTGAATGGCGTGCATGGCGTAGTCGACGGCCTCGCGGCGGGTGGCAAACTGCGTGCCGGCGGTGCGATTGCCGAGCTCTGCCAAGTAGTCGATGGCGCCGGTGACGCCGGCCATGACTTCGTGGTTTTTGGTGCCGGTCTCCCAGCGCTCGGTCGTCTCTTCGCCGGCCGGGCGGACTTTGTACGGGGCGAGCCGCTCGAGGTGATGCTTTTTGCCATAAATCGTCCCACTGTGTGGGGCGAAGAATTTGTAGGGTGAGCAGGCCAAGAAATCGACATCGAGATCCTTGACGTCGATTGGCCCGTGTGGTGCGTAGTGCACGGCATCGACAAACACCATAGCGCCAACGGCACGTGCCATCTTGACTACCGCTTTGACATCATTAATGGTGCCGACGGCGTTCGAGGCAAAGCCCACGGCGACGAGCTTGGTCTTGGGCGTGATTTTGCTAGCAAAGTCGGCCATGTCGAGCGTGCAGTCTTCGACATCCACGTCGACCTCTTTGATGACGACGCCCAATTCTTTGAGGGCATGCCACGGGGCGACGTTGGCGTCATGGTCAAGCCGCGTGGTGACGATTTCGTCGCCAGCCTTGAGCGTGCGCCCAATCGAGCGACTCAAGGCAAAGGTCAGCGACGTCATGTTGGCACCGAACATAACTTCATCGGGGGCACAGCCCAAAAAGTCTGCCATCGCCTGGCGTGAGTCGCCAATCACCACATCAGTCCGCTGACTCGTTAAGAAGGCCCCGTGTGTGTTCGCGTTGGAGTGACGTAAATAGTTGCTGATGTTGTCGATGACGCGCTCAGGGACTTGCGTGCCACCAGGTCCATCAAAAAAGACCGCAGGTTTGCCGTTGACACGCTCGGCTAAGGCAGGGAATTGACTGCGAATCCACGCAATATCAAGTGACATAATGATTCGTGCTCCTGTTGTGTTCGAGTGCCTGCATTGTAGCACACATCGCCCCTCCCACTGATGTGGTACGGGGCGATGTGCGTGTGTCCGGATGGGACGTGGCCGGTTAATTGCGCGTCAACAACATGACCTTTGGCGCACGATCAATCATCCAAAAGCTGATGGGCAAGCCGATGATGACACTACCACAGGCCCAGGCGATTGCCAGCCATATGGCACTGACCCACCACCCAATGAACACGAACCACAATATGCGGATAAGCAATGGATATTGACTCGTGTAGTTGATGACGACTTGGCCGTTCGCATCAACGTAGGTGCTGTTTTGCCGCGCTCGCAAAGTGGTGATTTGTGGCAATGCGTTGAGCATGGCCATGCCGATGGGTAATCCGATAATTGACAACGAAATGACCCACGCTGCTATGGTCCAAATTCCACTCAACCACAAACCAATCGCTACAAACCAAATGATGCGAATCAGGATGTTGGGTGATTGTGAAACCTCGATACGTTGCATGTCTTTCTCCTTCTGTGTAACCACATATATCAACGCTTGATTCGGCAGAATTGTTGCATGACTGCGAGCAGGATTGCGATGCACGCATGCGAATCGGGTATAATGCGAGCATCACCACCGCTGCAACTCAGTCTTTGCAATGATGTGACCCCTAGCACGGATGCTAGGCACCCACAATGATGTAGCGTAAGGAGTGCTGTTCAATGACGAAAATTAGCATTGTTCTTAATCCATGGGCCGGGCGTGGCAAAGCGGGCAAACGACAACCTGCACTCGAACAAGCGCTCACTGCCGCAGGAATCGAGTATGAGTTATTAGTCACCAACGCGCGCGGCCATGCTATTGAATTGGCCCGTGACGCCGTTATTCGAGGTGCCGATGTCGTCGTCGCCATCGGTGGCGATGGTACGCTCAACGAGACGGTCAACGGCTTGATGCAGGGCAACCAGGCAAGTGGTCGTCATGCCGCGTTTGCAGTAATTCCACTCGGTACCGGCAGTGACTTTGTGAAGGTGCTCGAAACGGTCGAAGCTGATGACATTCCTGGTGGAATTGCACGACTCAAACGTATGCAACGACGTGCGGTCGATCTCGGATTGGTCGAGGTCAAAGGGCAAGTGTCGCGCTATCTCCTCAATGCGGTTGGCGTCGGTTTTGATGCACAAGCTGCGGCCGAAGCGCTCAAAATCACCTGGGCCAAAGGGTGGATTGTCTACTATTTGGCGATTATTCGCGCGCTGATTTACTACAAAGCCTTTCCCATGCAAATTCGGTTCCGCGATGAAATGGTCGAACGACGAATGATGTTTACCACCGTTGCAAATGGTCGATGTCAAGGAGCAGGGTTTTGGTTGACTCCCGATGCGCACATTGACGATGGACAACTCGACGTGTGTATGGTGGATATGTTGAGCATTCCCAAAGTGGCGCAGTATATTCCGCTCATCCAAAAGGGTGCACACACAAAGCTCAAAGAAGTACGCATGGAGCGTGTCCCCCAAATCACACTCACCTGTGATAACGATCTCCCAGTGGCCATTGATGGCGAGGTGATTAGCACGACCGCTCGTCACATTGTGGTAACGTCGGTGCCTGGTGCCATTGACCTGTTAGTCTAGATGCGATATCCCTCATGATTAATGCACATCGTCTCGCACACCACCTGTCAGTATTGGCTGCCATCCGCGAAGCTGACGCACCGGCGCACGGTACCACGCGCCGTGCATTTACACCGGCATATCTCGAAGGGCGACAGTGGCTAGCCGCACGTTTTGCGGCTGCCGGTCTGCAGGTCTCGATTGATGCGGGTGGCAATTTGATAGGGCGTTTGTCTGGCAGTGATACTACGCTCCCGCCTATCATGATTGGTTCGCACAGCGATACCGTCATGGGTGGTGGGAGTTATGATGGCGCATTAGGAGTGCTCGGTGCCCTTGAAGTCGCACAAACGCTCAACGAGCGCGGTATGCGCCTTCGGCATCCCATTGAAGTTGTTGATTTTATGGCCGAGGAGTCCACGCCGCTTGGTTCGTTACTCGGGAGTACGGCCATGGTGGCGGGGCTCAGCGATGAACACCTCGCCCGCGATGTGCCTGGCTGGGGTACGTTGGCTGACGCATTGCGTCGTGTCGGCGGTGACCCTGCGGCGCTGAAGACACCCCTGCGTCGTGCTGGTGACATCAAAGCCTACGTTGAAATTCACATAGAACAGGGACCACGCCTCGAACGTGCCGGTCACGCACTCGGCGCAGTTACTGGCATTGTCGGTATTCGCCGCGCCGATATTACGTGTATCGGGCAACCAGATCATGCGGGGACGGCGAGCATGGACGTGCGGCGTGATGCATTGGCTGCAGTCGCACAAGTCATCACCACCGCAGAACACGCGGCGCTCAGCCGCCCCGGTACCGTCGCCACAGTGGGCGCGCTCGATGTGTCGCCGAATCAATCCAACGTGATTCCCGGTCAGGTGCGCTTTACGGTTGAGATGCGTAGCCTCGACATGCATGAAGTTGAGGCGATTTGGCAAGAAATTTATCGTGCGTTTGATGCCGCATGTACGCAACGCCAACTCTCCTATACCATTCATGCGTTGCACGATTCGCAACCGGTCGTCTTTGCCGAGTCGATGGTGGCAACGATTGACGCAGCGTGTGTGGCCGCTTCGGGGTCGTCGATGCGCTTGCCGAGTGGCGCCGGTCACGATGGTAGTATGATTGGCCTGATTGCTCCGGCCGGGATGATTTTTGTACGGACGTTGCATGGACGCAGTCATTGCCCCGAAGAATATAGTGCCCCTGCAGATAATCTGGCGAGTGTGCAGGCACTCTTCGAAACAGTACGAGCCCTTGATAACGGATGATTGAGGTGATGGTATGGCATCGCAGGCACTCCGCACCGAATCTTCAAAACGCCGTATGCGTCGTCTGCGAGACGAGCAACGTGATGCCGCTTTGCGCGAGATTCCTTTGTTGGCCGATCTACCAAGCACCGAAATTCGTTGGATTGGTCGCCATGCGGTGTTGCGCCTCTTTGCTGATCGTGCAACCATCGTTACTGAGCACATGTCAAACGACTATCTGTATGTGGTGCTCCAGGGTACTGTGACCGGCGATTTGCATGACCGCCTTGGCCGCGAAGTGTCTCTCAGCGTGTTGCCGGTTGGTGCCATGTTTGGCGAAGGGAGCCTCTTCGGGAATCGGTTTGCTGGTGCAAATGTAATCGCCCAATCTGCCTGTCAAATTCTGCAACTCCCACTAGTTCATGTGCGCACGCATCAACACCAAATACCGGTGCTCTATGAATTACTCAAGCGAATCTACCGGCAGCGCCTGATTGACTATACGCTGATGCGGATTCCCATTTTGACTACCCTTACTGCAGAAGAACGACAACAATTCATCAAAGACCTCATCGTGCGCGAAGTGCCACGCGGTGAGACGGTGGTGCGTGCCGGTGATCGGCCAAATGGCTTGCATTTGGTGGAAAATGGGCAGTTCGTCATCGAAAATCAAGGCAAGGCCGTCGGTCATCTTGACGAAGGTGATTTTTTTGGAGCAATGGCACTAATTAACCGGACGCCGTTTACGGATAATGTACGCGCGGTTACCCCCTGTTTTATTTTGACCCTGCCGAGTAATACGTTTTATGCATTACTGAATCGTCACCCCGAAATTCAAGAGATGATTCAGCAGGTCCTTGATAACCGGCGTGCCTATAATCAACAGAATCGTGCTGTGTTGGATGATCTGGTCAAGCATGGCCTTCGACGAGGTGACAAACTCTTGGTGCGTGATGCATCACGGTGTCCACCAGGATGTGATTTGTGCGTACGGGGTTGTACTGCGCGTCACGGCGCACCGCGCCTTCGCCTAGATGGGGTGCATACGGAGACAGCCGTGATTGCGGATAACTGCCGACAGTGTCGTATAGGCGCACAGTGCATTGAGGCGTGTCCCGTCAATGCCATTGAATGGCACAAACATTCGTTGATTATTGACCATGAGCGGTGTACGGGGTGTGGTGCGTGTGTGACTGCATGCGAATACGACGCAATGACCCTGCAACCACGTGAAAAAAGCCTCCTCGGCAGTCTTGTGCGCAGAGTCTACCCGCATCCACTCAACCATCATCAACCACTGATTCCATTGACACCGACAAAACCGCTCTACTATGCCGATAAATGTGATTTTTGTGTGGGTCACGACGACATGGCATGTGTCAGTGCCTGCCCCATTGGTGCGTTACAGGTAATCAACGTCGTCGACATGTTCCCGTATTAGATGCGTGTCTTTTGTCCCCGCTGTGACGGTATCGGTCACAGGAGGTGGATGTATGTGGGAACGCATCATTCAGGCGATTTTTCCGGATCGGTGTCTTGGATGTCATGCATTTGGAGCATTGTTGTGTCCAACATGTGTGGCCACATGCCCGGCGTATCACGGCGCGATGCCGCATCTCGGTGTGACCGCGATGCACGTGCAATTTGTTTATGCCGGTGCAATTCGGCAGGCGATTTTGTTGTTGAAATACGCCGGAAAGCGGCGGATTGCGCCGTTGCTTGCGCAGTACATGCCTGCCATCTTCCCCCACCAGCGTGTCTGTTATGTGGCAATTCCAGCGGCTCCTGCACGCGTCGCACACCGTGGGTATGATCAGGCGGTACTCCTCGCACAGGCGTTAGCAGTGCGTCATGGGGGATGGGTGTCGCATCAACTGGTGCGTGTCCGCAATACCCCCACCCAGGCCAAGCTTACGCGCGTGGCACGTCATGCGAATGTGCGTGGTGCCTTTGCGTGGCAGGGGCATGCGGTTGGTGATCCGGTGGTACTGGTTGATGATGTGTGCACGACCGGCGCAACCCTCCACGAAGCAACTGCGGTACTGCGTGACGCCGGGATGACGCGCATTGCAGTGCAGGTGGTTGCACGTGGTCTAGTTGATTGCTAAACACACACGCCGCTGATGCATGTCTGTGCATCAGCGGCGTAACTGGTTGCGGGACTATTCGTCTTCGGCGTCGCGATCGGTATTCTTGCGAGTCTCGTCGCGTTGCACGTCATCGAGGCTCATCAAGCTACTTGAGCGACCCGTGGCCTTGCCTTTTTTGGGTGCAAAGTCGTCCACATCATCGTCGCCATCGCCACCATCTTCGTTGGCATCGAAGCTATCGTCGTCGTCGTCGTATGACGAGATGCGCGGCGTTTCTTCTTCGATGTCGAGGGTGTATGATTCATCAGCGACGGTATCATCAATGTCCTCGTCAATCGGGTCGATGAGTGCCGACTTTTCCTCGTCGTTCAATTTGCCAGGGAACGAGACGCTACCGGTCAAATCAGGATTACGATATAACTCACGGATGACCAAATCAATCATGTGATAGTGTTCGCTGACGCGCCAAACGACTGCAATATACTGATTACCTTGGCGCATAAAGTTGATGATGCGTTGCGCAAGGCGTGGCTCGAGGCGACCGAGCAACGTATTGCCGGCGTCGTAGATATCAATGGCATGTGCTTCTGCGGGGATTTCTTTGGCGTGGTTATGACCTTCGATGCGCATCTCGACGATTTCACCGGGGACCAAGGCAATGGCTACGGCCTGGTCGATATGCATCGTGGTAATGGTTGACTTGCCCGTTTCGACAACGAAGGTGCGCATGTCGGCAAATGTGCGCGGTTTGCTAGCACGTGTCTCGGTATGATCGAGGAGTGAGAGCATGCGCTTGGCTATCTGGTTGTTCTCGTTGACGCTGAGGACACGCTGATAGATTTGCCGTGCAAATTCGATGTTGCCGAGTTCGTACTGGGCCTTGGCCAAGCGATTGAGCGTCTCGGTGTCGGTGCTTTTGGCGACCAAGTCACCAACCGTTGGCTCATGCTCGGGATCGCTGAGCGAATCAATGTCGGTGGCGTTTAACCCCTCATACAAGATGGTCGTATTGGCCTCTGCCGCGTTCGTCCAATCTCCTTGGTTTGCAAAGGCGATTGCCTCACCCTGCTTACGGCGGCGCAAGAGCGCCAAATCATCACGTCTACTCACGGTCGATTCCTTTCCCTCACGACTCGCCGGTCAATGCACATCCCAGCTCAGGGTTATTCACACAGAGTAATACAACAGATATCGCCAAGGTGTTATTGGCGGCATGCGCACACACTGCAGGCCAAATACTACCACTTGCGATGCGTAACCAGGCCAAAATACCACCCATGACCAATGTTTGCACCACCAACACACCAGCACCCTCAGTTGCTGACCAGCTGTGTGCCAGTGCAAACAACAATGAACTCACGATGATGGCCACCCACATACCCCACCAGTGGTGCAGACGCTGGAGCCAATACCCACGAAAGACGATTTCTTCGCCGAGTGGTGCGATGACGGCTGCTGCCACCCCAAAGAAGAGTTGACCGAACAGGTCATCCGGGCTCAACGGATACGCGGCAACTTGGTTCTGTCGCATATCAAGCAGTGCAAAGATGGCTCCGATGACGATATTGACGGTGAAGAGCACTGGCACGCCAACCACCGTGTACAACACCGGATTGCGGTGCAGGTGCCAGCCAAAGTCAATCGTCGCCCGTCCACGCCACCACACATACCCGACTAATGCGGCATTTTGTATCAGCACAATCAATGCCACGACCCATGTATCGACATCACTGGTGCGCAGATCGGTGGGCCACGAACCAAATGTTGCCCAAGCCCACAAACCGGCTATTCCAGTGGTAATCCCCAAAACCAGCGCCATGATTACCACCACATCAACGAGGTGATGGAGCAGGCGATTAGGTGGACTGGTGGTCATCAACGACTGTTCCCTGTAGTGACCACGGACTAGTATGCGTGATGCGCACGTTGGCCAGCTTACCACGCCAGTCGTGCGGGCTGGCAAAGAAGACCAACAAGTTGCCGGGGGTTCGTCCCCGCCACTTCCCCTTGCTCTCACCCTCAACCAATACTTCGACGGTCTGGTGCAACAAGCGCGCACTGCGCTCGGTGGCAATCGCCTCTTGGCTCTTTTCGAGCTCAATGCGTCGGAGCTGCTTCAGACCTTCGGGCACGGCCATGGCGGGATCTTCCTCCATGACTGCTGCACGAGTGCCAGGACGCGCCGAATAGGCCGCAATATGCACCTTGTCGAAGCGGATTTCGTTGATGAGGTTCACGGTGCCCGCAAACTCCTCATCACTTTCGCCGGGATGACCGACGATGATATCGGTGGTGAGCGAGATGTCAGGCATGGTCGTGCGAATCTTGCCAATCAGGTCGCGATAACGCTGCACCGTGTACCCACGACGCATCCGCTTGAGCATGGTGTCATGCCCTGCTTGTACGGGCAAGTTAATCTCACGCGGGCACTTGGGCAGCTGCGCCATTGTCTCGATGAGTTTGTCGGTCATCCAGGCCGGATGTGACGTCAAAAAGCGTAAGCGCACGAGCCCGGGTACTTCGTGGACTGCGGTAAGCAAATCGGCCAAGTCAGGACGACCCGGCAAATCGTGGCCCCACGAGTCAACAATCTGACCGAGCAGGGTAATCTCTTTGGCCCCGCGGGCCACAATTCGCGTCACCTCTTCGACAATCTCGGCCAAAGGACGACTGCGCTCTTTGCCACGCCGCAATGGAATCACACAAAAGGCACACGACATATTGCACCCGTACTGGATGGGTACATGCACAGATACGGGCGGTGTTGACCAGTCCGAGACGGGTAATGCTGGTTCGTCAATCTGATAAATCGGATTAGGCGCTAACGCGACTACTTCGTCAACCGCAGATGGCGAGACAAAGTGATCGACCATGGGTAGGCGCTCTTTGAAGATAGATTGGTTTTGAGGGCCGACCATGCATCCCCACAAGACTACTTTGGTGTCGGGTTGGTTCTTTTTGGTGCGCACCAAATCGCCGAGTTTGCCCAAAATGCGCTCTTCGGCGGACGCACGCACACTACACGAGTTCAGTACCACAAAACTCGCATCGTTGGGGTCGTTGGCAGGCGCATACCCCACGCTCTGGAGGGCACTTTCGAGACGCTCAGAGTCCGAAATATTCATCTGACAACCGACGGTCCACACGTAGTAACGCCGCTCGCGCGGCGTGTCGTCACGCGAGCTCCCTGGTTGTTCGTTCAAAATCAATGGGATGTCGTGCATTAAATCGCTCGTCCTTGCACAATATTCCTAAATTGTTATTATAGCACAGCTCAACGGTGTTTGCCGATTTACCAGATGATGAGGGGTAGGTCGTTTTGCACGCTTACACTGACACCTTCGCGGAAGGATTCGAGGCAGCGCATAATCGGATGTCGCGTTGGGACGCGCATTTGATTGAGAATGACTGAGAGTTGATGCAGCTCACGCTGTAATGCTGGTGAAGATCCGAATGCAAAAATCTCTTCTTCTTCGTCCCATTCTTTGTAGATTAACTCATCCATGTAATCTTCGCCAACAATCCAAATAGGCTCAGCAAAATCAACGGGCAGATAATAGCCACTATCGCCTTGGTGCTTGATGAGATGGGGGAACTGCGTCATCAGTTCATCGCTGAAAATACGCTCCAACAATGGATCGACATCCTCATCCTCGGTGACTTTGGTGCTGAGGAGTGGCGTGATATCTTGGCCATTCTCAATATACGCAGCAACTTGACGTAAGCGATAGAGGTCGCCGTATGACTTGACACCACCTTCCCAGATGGCCGTTCCTGGGTTCGCAAGCAAATCCACTACCACACCTGATTCACGCAGGTTGTCTTGCAGCTCTGATACCCACTCACGTTCTTCTTCAAAGGCGGCGCGGTCCTCTTCTGGGGTAAAAGTGAAAATAGATCCAACGAGTAGAGTTATCTCGTTGTCTTGATTATCGAGTTGGTTGCTCACGCCGACACTCCTCTGGTGTGTACATAACGTCTATAAGCATACACAATCTCATGATTTTGTGCAATTTACATTGACATACTCATCCAATTATCAGTTCTTTATGCACGACTATTTCTGTTTCTCCGGTACAATAAGGTGCATGTGTTTGTTCAGAGTTTGGATGGTAGTATGGGTCAGTTTCGATATCGTGTAACAGCACTCGTGCTTGTTATTGGCGTAATGCTGCTCGGATCTTTGCCGTTGTGGGCTGAGGCTTCGTTTGGCAAGAATCGTGCGTCGGTCGCATTCCCCAAAATCGTCGGTGGGAGCGAGGCTATACCCAACGAGTTTCCGTGGCAGATTCTTTTGACATACTCTGGGTTGTCGGCCTCGTGCGGAGGATCGGTCATTCATGAATCGTGGATTCTGACTGCCGCCCACTGCGTTGATAGCGACTCACCTTCTTGGCGAACGGTTGTTGCCGGCATTCATGATCGATCGAGTGACGGCGCAAACCCCTATTTGCAACGACGTTCCGTTAATCGCATCATCATCCACCCTAACTACAACGATGCGACGCTTGACTACGATATTGCCTTGCTTGAACTCAACACACCACTCACGCTCAACAGCAAAGTCGCTCCTATCGTGCTTGCGAGTACCAGCGACGGTGCCCTGTACAACCCAAATACCGTGCATACGGTGAGTGGCTGGGGGCATACCAGCTATGGTGGAAGTGCGGCAGTTCGCCTCCAAAAAGTCAACGTTCCAGTGGTAAGTACCACGCTGTGTAATAGTGCGTATGGCAGTATAACATCGCGCATGTATTGTGCCGGTAATTACGCTGCCGGTGGTATTGATTCGTGTCAGGGTGATAGTGGCGGACCGATATTTGTCAACCAAAACGGGACGTACAAGTTGACCGGTATCGTCAGTTCGGGGTACGAATGTGCGACTGCCGGGTATCCCGGTATTTACACGCACGTGGCCAATTTGCGGCCGTGGGTTGAGTCTTATGTGCCGATTTCATCGAGCGGTGGTGCAACGGCAACGTCGGTCGGTACAGCTACGCCATCGTTTACGCGCACTGCGACGCCGACCCGTACGGCGACGTCTAGCCCAACCATGGTGCCACATGCGTTGACTGACATGGCATCGGGGTCGTTGTTTCATCTCGGGGTTATGCAAAATGGTGGTTTGGTGACATGGGGATATAACCGTGAGGGGCAAGCAACGTTGCCACGCCAACTTGCCGGAGTGTTAATGCGCGACGTGGCCGTAGGGAGTAACTATGCTGTTGCACTGAGTCGGGCTGGGCGGGTCTATGTTTGGGGCAGGAACGACTTTAATCAACAGACGATTCCGTTGGCAGCACAAAGCGATATTATCGCCGTAGCTGCCGGTATGCGTCATGTGTTAGCGCTCAAGCGCAACGGCACGGTCGTTGCCTGGGGTGGCAATAACATGGGCCAAACAAACGTGCCAACTGGCCTGACAAATGTGATTGCGGTAGCAGCTGGTCATTCACACTCGCTCGCACTCAAAAGCAATGGCACGGTCGTTGCCTGGGGTGATAACAGCATGGGACAAGCACGTGTGCCGGCAAATCTTGTAAATATCACGGCAATTAGCGCAGGATTTGATCACTCGTTGGCATTGACGCGTGAAGGGCGACTGGTCTCGTGGGGTGACAACACCTATGGGCAACGCTCGTTGCCAAATGTGTCGAATATCCGCGCTATCAGTGCAGGATTATACTTTTCACTGGCCATCTTGCACGATGGGCGGGTTGTGGCATGGGGGCGTAATAGCAACGGCCAAATCAGTATTCCTTCAACTATTACCAATGTGGTGAGTGTGGCCGCCGGCTATCAAAATAGTCTTGTCGGACTGCGAAATGGTCAAGTCCTGGCGTTCGGCTCTTCCACGTTTGGTGCCATGGTATCGCGGACGCCGACTATCTCGCGGACGCCGACGCGGACATTGTCGCCCACACGTACGCTTGCACCGTCACACACTCATACACGCACCAGCACGCGCACCCCGTCCAACACGGCAACGCGCACTCCATCTGCGACAGCCACGCTTACCCGCACCCCGCTCCCCTTGTGGATGACAAGTGTGACGAACGGCGATTTCGAAGATGGTAATAGTGCTGATTGGGCCGAAGGTTCGTTGTTGTATACCAGTGTCATCACCAGTGATGTACGTAATGCATCACGCTCGGGGAGTTGGTATGCGTGGATGGGTGGTAACAATAACGAGACTACCACTCTGTCACAAACCGTGCGTGTGCCTGTTACTGCGAATTATCTGCGTTTTTATTATCGGAACATCTCACAAGATAGTTGTGGGAACGATATCGCCACACTCAGTGTGGCAGGTACTGTAGCGCACACCATAAATCTGTGTAGCACGACAACTGGTTGGGTGGCCGTCAATGTGAACGTGACAAGTGTACAAGGGAGCGACGTTGTTTTCTTGTTCAGGGTAACGACCAACGCCACCAACATCAGTCATTTCTTGCTTGATGACGTCGGATTTGTGACGAACACAAGCGATGATTTGTATTACACCAGACTCAACACCAATACGCAGACCGTGCGTGCGGCGACACCGCGCTAGTCATTCGTGTTGTCGATTATCTCATGGTTTTTGTTCTTGGTATGTCTGCCATACCGTATAAAAGTCATCAACGAGCGCTAATTCCATTGGTTGAATCGTCTTATCTGCTTGAAAGCACCACCACGCCGACATCACCATGGCGGCGTAGTTCCACATGGCAATCTCGCGGGCCGGTATACCAATAATCGCACTCATCAAGGCAATCCGTTTGATGGTCAGCCCCACACAATCGGGGTGTTGACTGAGTTGTGGCTGTGGATTGCGCAAAAACGCCGTGCACTCGTATGCCACATGCCCACGCACTCCCTGAGGGTCAATAATGCACCAGCCGTGCGCGTCACGCAGGATATTGCCGTGATGGAGATCGCCGTGTAGGGCGAGATATGGTGTGGTTTGGGCGTGCTCAGCAAAGATCGCCTGGGCGCGGTAAATGTGATTGATGTCAATCAGGTCGTGGCGTGTTGTACATACCTGTACTGCGTGTGTCAGCGCATCATCCGCCCAGTCGTAGATCGTTGGGATGTGCAAA
>VGPG01000044.1 GCA_016875555.1 Chloroflexota bacterium
GATGCGTGCACGTGGCACGTACACACAATTACTTGCACTCGGTGAAATAGAAAGTCAACAGTCCGAGCGCAACCATGAATAATTCGAGTGCGAAACATGCTCTATAATAATGGTGTGCGTATGGTCGTAATTCGATAGAGCGTGTTGTTGAGGTAGTAATCATGACATTGTATGGCGTGGTTGAGACAGGTGGCACAAAGATGGTGTGTGCCATTGTGGCCGGACCAGACGACGTCCGCGACGAAGTGCGATTCCCCACCACGACACCCGAAGATAACATTCCGCAGATCATTGCGTTCCTTCAGCGTCATCATCAGCAAAGCCCATTAGCTGCCGTTGGTATAGGTTCGTTTGGTCCAATTGTGTTAGATCGTTCACTGTCGAACTATGGTAGTGTTGCTCCAACAACGAAGCCAGGCTGGAGTAATGCACAGGTGGTTGCACCGATACGTGCAGCACTTACTATTCCAGTTGGCTTTGATTTGGACGTTACCACTGCTGGACTTGGCGAACTTATGTGGGGCGCTGGCAAGGGGCTCAATCATGTTGTTTATTATACCGTTGGTACCGGGATAGGTGCTGGCGTAATCACGAATGGGCAACCAATCGCGTGTCTTGCGCATCCAGAGGCTGGTCATCAGCGCATTTCACGATTACCCGAAGATACGTTCCCTGGTAACTGTTCGTTTCATGTTGACTGTTTAGAAGGCATGGCGGCTGGCCCAGCAATTGAGAAGCGATGGGGCGTCAAAGCGCATCTACTCCCTCCAGATCACATAGCATGGCGCTTTCAAGCCGATTATTTGGCACAAGCAGTCATGAATACCATTTTGTTTGTGTCACCCCAACGAATCATCCTCGGTGGTGGTGTGATGGACCAAGAACACCTATTCCCGATGATACGCACTCGAGTGCTCGAACGCCTCAACGGATACATAAATCTAGAACCAATTACTCATCACATCGATGAATTCATTGTTCCACCGGCGCTCGGGAATCGTGCGGGTATGCTCGGTGCGCTTGTTCTGGCGATGCGTGCCGCAGGCCATGCGTCAGCTGAGGTGTAGTCATGCTTTATCCCAAATCAGATTTTATTGGGCTTGAAGGCGTGCATCATCTGGCTGCAGGTGGTGAAACGCCGATGTTACATAGCCATCTGAATGCAATGGCACAATTTGCTCATGACAAAGCGCTCGGTATGCCAGGTCGCGAGCGATTTTTTGAGGTGCGACGGCGTGTAGCGACTTTGCTCGCTGACATGATGTTTGTTTCACCAGGGGACATTGCATTTGTCGGGAATAGTTCGGCTGGCATCAATCAAGTTACCCATGCATTGAATTGTCAGCACGGTGATGAAGTTGTTGTTGTCGATGATGAGTATCCTAGTGGCCGCTATGCATTTGTGTGGTTGCGTCGATTTGGTGTGCGTGTGATCATGCCGAAGTATCTGCCTAACCCAGATGATGAACTTACTTCGATTATTGCATCGTTGACACCGCGTACGCGGCTTGTATACGTCAGTCATGTGAGTACGCGCACTGGTCGTCGTATTGACATAAATGCGCTTGCACACGCCGTACATGCAGTCGGTGCTGAATTAATAGTTGATGCCACCCACTCGCTTGGTATCATCCCTGTTGATGCCTCAAATATCGATTATTTGGTATGTAGCGGTTACAAATGGCTTCTGGGTACGCATCTTGGCATTCTGATGTGGAACCGTAATCTTGTCGCTCAATTGAATTCGCCGGTTGGTTGGCGTTCTGCTAAACCTGTGGCCGCACCCGATGAGTATGAGTTGCATGCTGATGCTGCACGTGCCGAAGTCGGTAATCCGAACTTTATTGATCTCTATATTCTAGAAAATGCGCTGCGCTATGCAAATAGTATTTCTATTGAAGCTCGAGAGGCACACGCACTGCAACTTGGTGCACAATTGTATGCGATGTTTGAAGAACATGGCCATCGCCCAATTACGCCTATTGAGTCGCATCATCGCGCAGGAAATATTTGTGTCGCTACCGAACATGCAGCGTACATCGTACAGGCGGCACAAGCAGAGAATCTTATTATTTGGGGTGATCACGATTTGCGCAGGATTCGCTGTTCAGTCCATGGCTATGTTGATGCGCAGGATGTTGCTGTTGCGTGTCGTTTACTCCCGCAATTGTTACGGTAAACAAGCTTTCAAATACGTCACATTGTAAATGACATGATGGTATATGATACAAGAGACGAATTGTAGAAGGTAATGTGTCCATGAAGCAGCAACCAGACTATCCTGATGATTTTATCTCGTCTGCTGGAGTTCCCACGATTCCGCTCAAAGCACAACCACAGCGTGTGATTGATGTGTGGGTCATCGCTGTTACAATTGTGGTGCTGTGTATCATTGCGATCATTGGCGGGGAACGAGTTGCGGCATTCTTGTATAACTTTCCACAGATGTCGTTGCTGTGCGCCGTAAGCGGCGTGCTTGCGTGTGTGATAGGCGTTGCCGCAAAAGCGCGTGTCGCTGTATTCTTTGGGTTGATTCTTGTTGGGACTTCACTCAGTATTTTGCTGTTTGATGTCTTACATACGATTGCAATACCACTTTTCTTTGTGGCATCGCTGGTGACATATCATTTGTATGCAGTTCGATTTTTGTTTATCCGAGAACGCTGGCCAGCGTTATTGGCAGTTATTGCAGGTGTGGCCAGCGTTTGTGAGATTTTGTATATAGGTGCAATACTGCAACCCATATTGGTTTTGCCTCTAACACTATTTGCCGCAACCGTGATTCTGGTAAATGAAATTCGTCGCACCAAAAAAAAGCGTTCGTAACGAATATTACGCAAATCACAATCGCACATTACTCGTGTAAATCACGATGAACTATCTTAAGACAATGGTCTGTTATGACTGTGATTCCCGCTGCAGTTGCCTTTGCTTCAGCGTCTTCGTGACGTATGTCGAGCTGCAGCCAAAGCACGTGTACATGTGCAGCGATTGCATCGTCTACTACCTCAGGAACATCTTTTGATGCGCGGAACACGTCCACAATGTCTATCGATACTGGTATCTCTTGCAGCGTGCGGTACACTTTTTCACCGAGAACGGTTGTTGCCGTTGGATGGACAGGGATGATTGTATACCCTGCGCGTTGCATGTACTCTGCGACTTGATACGCTGGGCGATCTGGTTTATCAGACAGCCCAACAACCGCAATTGTTTTGCTGGTACGCAGTATAGTTGCCATGGTTGTCATAATTAACTCCCTACCACGTGGGTCACTAGATGATGAATTGGTGATCCGGTGCCATCACCGAATGCAGCTTCATCAGGTTTATCGGATAGTCCAAAGAGCAGTGCGCCGGCAGATTGCCAGCGTTGTGCGACTTGCCAGACTTCTGCAGTGATGACAATCTCTCGTGTGAGCAATTCAATTGCGTCTAGGTCGTGCGGAGCGCAGCCAAAGCGTGCGGCAGTCTCTATGTATTCGAGATATCTGAATGCTTTAAAAGGCGTCATATCGCCTTGTTCATACAACTGGGCAAAATGTGTTTGAAACGGCAGGAGGGGTGAGTTAAATGAGCTGATGCGTGCTCCAGTTAGATCCACGAAATGATCAAAATCACGCATGATTCCTTGCTCAAGCATGGCTTGAAGTGCATCGGGGGTAATGATGCCACCGCCTGCCATTACGCAGATAAATGCCAGGAAATCTTGATTGTCTCCGGTAAAACGATGAAATCGTGGCTGATTAAATCGATGGTACGTATCGCTGAACAGTGTGTCATCGTACGTGCTACCAAGAACATCATTCACTGCACGCTTGAGAGCTGTAAGTCGAGCACTGTCTATTAGTTGATGATTGCGCCCGCGGGCACCGACGAGTGTTTTGTCTACATCTATGATGACTGCTGTTTGGCTGTCAACGTTCATCAAATCTGCGAACTGTTCAATGTTTCGCCAGCGATTTGCCGTATACACTCCAGCATCATTTGACTGGCTGAAGTACGGGTCGTCGTTGCGTTTTTCGTCGCAAATAAACGCGCCACCTTCCCAGCCCGTGCGTTTTGCGATGGTCATGTATGTGCCACCATCACTCTGGCGGGTATCACCAATCATCAAAAACTTCTTCAGAGGTTGGCCGCCACGTAGTTGTTGCGCCGCATGCAAAATCGTAATGGCAATTGCCGCGTACGCATCATCGCCCTTACGCGGTTGCGTGTTTGGTGCAATTTGTTGGAGTCCAGGGAGACGGTGGTCTGCTGGGCGAATGTTGCGGAATGCCACATGGTCGCCGAGTAGGTCACGCAGTGATTGCCGTGCGTAGATTTGCATCGAACGCTCCTTGTTAATGTGTGCGGATATACCCAGCTGCGACGAGGAGTTCTGCGTTAAGTATGGCGCCACCTGCGGCACCGCGAATCGTGTTGTGCGAAAGCACTACCATGCGTACATCGTTGATGGGACAGGCACGTAAGCGACCAACTGATGTACTCATTCCATTCCCTGCATCGCGGTCGCGACGTGGTTGTGGCCGTTCGGCGTGGTCGTGCAAGATTACTGCACGTTCCGGTGAGGATGGTAGGTTTTTGACTATCTCGGGTGCAACGTACTCTCGAATCGCAGACCGTGCCTCATCAGCGTTAATTGCGTGTACCCCTTTGATCGACAAGAGTGCCGTATGGCCATCGATGACCGGGACGCGAGTGACTTGTGCACTTATTTGTATCTGAGCGGAATCAATCCGTCCTGCTGCGTATGTGCCGAGAATTTTGTTTGGTTCTGTTTCGATTTTCTCTTCTTCGGTGCCATTTGCGATGTTCGGAATGATGTTGTCGATGATATCGAGCGATGCGACGCCAGGATACCCTGCGCCGGATACCGCTTGAAGCGTCGATACATGCAGCTGCCGAATCCCGAACGCTGACTCGATGGGTTTGATGGCCATTGCTACGCCAATTACCGAACAGTTTGGGTTTGTCACCAATGCCCCACGCCATCCTCTGGTCTTGCGTTGATCATCAATCAAACTGAGGTGCTCGTGATTCACTTCGGGAATAATCAAGGGTACATCGGGTGTCATGCGGTACGCAGATGCGTTTGAGCAGACAGCAGTGTGAGCTGCCCAGAGTTCTTCATAGCTTCGTGCGGCATCGGTCGGGAGCGCCGATAGTGCAAGTGCCACATCAGCCACCTTATCAGATGGTTGCACAATCATGGAGGCAATGTGCGGCGGTGGACTGCCATCTAGCACCCAGCGGACCAACTCTCCATATGGTTTGCCAATAGTCCGGTCTGAACCCGTCAACACGGCAATTTCGAACCATGGATGATTTGCAAGTAGCTGAATCATCCGCTGTCCCACGGCGCCAGTAGCACCGAGAATGGCAATTGGAATACGGCTCATCTGGAATCACTTTCTTTCAAGTCTATAGTGCATGTGAAGGGCATCAATGGCGATTCCGTCTACATACATCAGTGCGGGTTCGTAGGCATATCGCTCAAAACCGAGTTTGCAGTACAACTGAATTGCCTCAGGTTGATTCGTGGTTGCACTTAATTTTATCACGAGCAAACTGAGTAAACGGGCATGGTCGATGACGCGCTCAAGCAGCTGTGTGCCGAGTCGTTTGCCACGATGATGCGGTGCTACAAACATGCCCCACACCAGTGCTGCGTGCCGCATCTTCGGCGATGGATCAATGCGCACTCCGACCATACCTACCACGGTCTGCTGATGCCAGGCGAGAAAAATAGCGTTATTCTGCCCAGCACGACTCTCGGCACACTTTTGCTCCCACTGATCGGGCGAGAGGGCTAGGAGTTGTGTCTGGCTAATCGCAGACGCGAGATTTGCATGATGTACGCTCTGCATGCGAATGGTACGTAATGCTTGCCCTTGGCCACTCTGAATCTGCGCTATACGATACATGTGACAGTTACCCCAATGCGAGTGCATGTAATGCACGAACTGCATTGTCGCCATCGTTGGCAGCTACTACCATGCTAATAGAACATTCTGAAGACCCTTGTGCAATCACCAGTATGTTGATACCAGCTTGTGCTAATGCAGAGAATACGCCGGCCGCCACACCCGGACGTTCGTGGATACCCACACCTACAGCGGTGACGATAACTACTTCATCACGTGATTTGATTTGGTCGATATCGCCACGTTCAATCTCATGTTTCAAGGCCGATTCAAGTGCATCAACGACTTGGCGTGCATGATCGTTTGGAATAACAAAACAGATGCTCTGTTCGCTCGACGCCTGTGAAATCATCAGCACATTCGCGCCGGCTTGTGCAACTGCACCAAAGGTACGTGCGGCTACTCCTTGTACGCCAATCATGCCACGACCTTCCACGGTAATCAGATTCATGTTGCGAATCACGGTAACTGCGCGAATTGCACGTGGTGTAGATTCGGACTGGCGTGTGACGAGAGTGCCTGTATGACTCGGATTAAATGTGTTGCGAATGCGGATGGGGATGCCACGTTCAATGACTGGTCGTATTGTTTTTGGATGGAGAACTTTTGCACCAAAGTAGGCTAGTTCACTCATTTCTGCATACGATAACCGGTCCAGTACCTGTGCGCTCTGAACAAGACGTGGGTCAGTAGTCATGACGCCGTCAACATCCGTGTAGATGTCGACCATGTCAGCATCTAAGGCTTCGCCGAAAATTGCTCCCGAATAGTCGCTGCCGCCGCGCCCTAGTGTGGTCACCGCACCACTCGCGGTAGCACCGATAAATCCGGTGACCACGGGAATCACACCTTGTGAGAAAAGCGGTAGAATTCGACTGCGAATTTGCTCGCGTGTTTGTGGGTAGATCGGGGCACCGTTGCCAAACTCAGCGGTCGTCAACACAACATCAGAGGCATCAATGGCTTCTGCGGCGATTCCGGTGGCGCGTAATGCGGCGGCTACTAGACGCACGCTCATGCGTTCACCGAGGCTTGATATCGCATCAATTGCACGTGGAGATGCTTCACCAAGAACGCTCACCGATTGTGTGAGGAGTTCGAATTCGTCAATCAGTGCCATGATTTGTGCATTGACGGTGTGTGCATCGTCACTCTGCCCTGCAAGTGCATGTAATGCACTTTGGTGGCGGCTACGTAACGCCTCAGCCGTCGCCTTTGCACTCGCACGGTCACCACGTGCGGCGGCATGCGCACCGCTCAGTAACATGTCAGTGACCTTGCTCATGGCTGATACGACGACGACGATATTGCTCCATTCTTGTTGTTGTGCGGTTACAATTTGGCAGAGTTGGCCGATTGCCTCACTACTTCCAACGGAAGTACCGCCAAATTTCATTGCCAAAACGCTCATGAATGTCTCCTTGTGGCTATAAAGCGAGCCATTTGGTAATAGCTTCCATCTTTGCTGGTACTGGTTCGGGGGTGGCAAATTGCTCCACAGCCGTATTTGGATCTTTGAGTCCATGTCCGGTTAGCACTGCCACATACGTACCGTTTTGTTTAACACGTCCATGTTCAACAAGCATGCGCAAACCAGCCACGCCTGCAGCGGATGCCGGTTCAATGAAGACTCCTTCGAGTTTGGCCAAATCTCGCCACGCATCGAGAATTTGTGCGTCTGTCACTGCATCAATGATGCCTTCTGATTCATCCCGAGCTGTGATTGCATAGCACCAACTCGCCGGATTGCCGATGCGAATGGCCGTGGCAATCGTCTCCGGGTACGCGATTGGAGCACCTTGTACGATAGCGGCTGATCCGGTTGCTTCAAATCCGAGCATCCGCGGTAATTCGTTGATAATGCCTGCCTCTTGGTAGCGTTTGAATCCTGCCCAGTAGGCTGTGATATTGCCTGCATTCCCCACGGGCAGGGCCAACCCATCTGGTGCACGACCGAGCACGTCGCAAATTTCGTATGCTGCTGTCGCTTGCCCATCAATACGATAAGGGTTCACCGAATTTACCAGCGTGAGAGGGTGTTGGAGCGATATGTCGCGAACAATCCGTAATGCGTCGTCGAAATTGCCTTCGATGACTAATAAGCGTGCGCCATACATCAACGCTTGTGCCAATTTGCCAAGTGCAATTTTGCCAGAAGGTACCACTACCACAGCGTCAATACCTGCACGAGCCGCATACGCCGCAGCACTCGCTGATGTATTGCCTGTCGATGCACAAATCACCCGTGACGAACCTTCTTCAATTGCTTTCGCCACGGCCATCACCATGCCCCGGTCTTTGAACGATCCGGTTGGATTCATACTTTCCAACTTGAGGTAGAGTTCTTTTACACCTATGGCGGCTGCTAGGCGTGGTGCCGACAATAACGGCGTGTTACCTTCGCTCAGTGTGAGTTTCGGCGTTTTGTCTGTGACCGGTAGATACGCACGGTACTTTTCGAGAAGCATGCAACATCCCTTCATAACAAAAACCCCCCTCCCTGTTTGGGAGGGGGGCGACTACGCTGTCGACCTACAAACCACCACCTCGCCATACAGAACCGCCCGGACCAGTCATGATCCAAGTAGTTGTAGTAGTAGTGGTTGTCATCACAGAGCATTGTTTTTGTATCATGCCATTACTATACGATTATTCAATGAATGTGTCAAACCAATGCCGGTGATTACAGCCTCCTTCATGTATAATGCACAGTATTCTGTGTGGAGGTTGGTATGTTTAATCAGCGTATGGTAGCACTCGATGTCGAAGCTACCGGTTTAGATGAGTTTGACGACGAAATTATTGAAGTTGCAGCAGTTCGATTTGAAGGTGAAAAAGAATTAGATACGCTATCGCTACTGATCAATCCAAATCGTGAGATTCCGTACAAAATTACCCGCCTGACGCATATCACGAATGAAATGGTTGCAGATGCGCCGATATTTGCGCATGTGCGGAAGCAAATTGCTGATTTTGTTGGAGATGACCCGATAGTCGGGCATTCAGTTGATTTTGATATCAAAATGCTCGCACAAGCCGGATTACGCTTCAAACAGCCGTCTGTTGATACATATACACTAGCGACTCTGATCGTGCCGAGTATTGGTAGTTTTCGCTTGGGTGATTTAATTCAAAAACTCTCCGTCGAAATGCCAGATGCAGGTGATGCACATCGTGCCTTGTTTGACGCGCAAATGTCGCATCGTTTGTTTGTCGCCTTGTACAACGAATTGTGTCAGCGCGATATGGAATACGTCGATGAAATTTTACGCATTTCACGGAATATCATTCAATGGTCGCTTCGAACTATTTTCGAACACGCAAAAGTTGACATCGCGCGTGGCGCGTTTTCGCGGCCGCTGTCACCACGTGTTGTCCGTTCGTTGGATGACTACATTCCACTTGAGCCAACGGGGTCGTCACAGGTGATACAACGCAGTACGATACAGCGTATGTTCTCAACATCGGGAGTACTCGGTCGCATGTTCCCGGGGTATGAACAACGGGATGCCCAAGTAACTATGTCGCAAGCAGTTGCCGATGGGTTTAATCGAAGTCAACACGTCATTGTCGAAGCGGGTACAGGTACGGGTAAAGGTATGGCTTACCTGGTGCCTGCAGCGCTTCATGCAATGGAACACGGTCAACGAGTTGTTCTGGCCACGCATACGATTAATCTGCAAGATCAGCTCTATTTCAAAGATATCCCGAAACTCATTGAGATGTTTGATGCGGAATTACATCATCAGTCACAAGAAGGTAAACCGTATATTCCCGACGTTGCCCTGCAATCAGCCCTTCTCAAAGGGCGAAGTAATTATCTGTGTTTACACCGTCTCGAAGAGTCTAAATCCACGACATTAGGCGATGACGAAGCAAAAGTGCTTCTCAAAGTAGCTGCATGGGCAAATCACACGACGTCTGGTGACCGCAATGAAATCTCCTTGTTTGATCGTGAAATGTTAGTCTGGGACCGATTGCACGCTTCGTTCGACTTGTGCAAAGGTCCTGGATGCCTCCACTTCGACCAGTGCTGGTTTTTCCATGCACGGCGCAAAGCAGAAGCTGCACATCTAGTTGTCGTTAATCATGCACTCTTGCTTGCTGACATGGTAATTGATTCGCCAATTTTGCCTGCATATGACCTCCTAGTCATTGATGAGGCACATAATCTCGAAGATGTTGCAACCGATCAATTTGGTTGGAGCTCCAATCAGAAGAAACTCGTTGAATTTTTCGATGGGTTGTTGATCGAGAATTCAGATGAATCAGGCGATGGTTTACTTGTTCGACTTCCCACGTTTTTGAAGGGAAGTACGGCGTCATCTCCTGTGGTCGAACAGTTTAGTCGGATTCTGCGTGATACAAAGCCTGCGCTTGAGCGCGCACGCCAGAGTAGCGAAGAGTTTTTTGCGCTGTTAACACGACTTATGGAGCAATACAACGAATCGAATGCGCATGATACGCGCTTGCGAATAACTGACACCGTTCGAGCATCGATGACTTGGCAAAGTCTCATTCCAGTATGGGATAATTTGTCGCTTCAGTTGCGGATTATTACACAGCAACTTGAAACATTGAACCGTGCCGTAACCGAATTAGCTGATGCAAGTATTCCTGACTATGAAGTCCTAGTTACATTAGCAACACGGTCATTTCGATTTGTGTCAGAGTTTGTCGAAAATGCGAATCAGATAATTATTGGACTTGATGCATCACTTATCACTTGGATTCGTTATAGCGATGCCAAAAACATCCTCGATCTAAACATTAACCCGCTAGAAGTGGCCACACTCCTCAATGAGCGACTGTTTAGCAAAAAAGCGAGCGTTGTACTCACCTCAGCGACGTTGTCGGTGAACAATAGTTTTACGTATATGCAGCAACGTCTCGGCGCACCTGTGCCACCTGAATCGTGCTATCAACTCGAATCCCCCTATAACTATAAGGACCAAGTGCTTGTCTATATCCCTCAAGATATTTCAGAACCAAAGGATTTTCCATATCAAGGGAGTGTGGAACAGGCCATTCTTGATACGGCGGTTGCAGCGCAAGGACGCACACTCGTGCTCTTCACGTCGAATAGTGCGTTACGGACAACCTATTCACAGCTCGTCGATCAGTTCAGTCGACAAGACATTATTTTGATTGGTCAAGGTCTTGATGGGTCTAACCGACAAATTTTGGAACGTTTCAAAAGCGAACCACGCAGTGTCTTGTTTGGTACGTTGAGCTTTTGGGAAGGTGTGGACGTGGTTGGTGATGCGTTATCGGCACTTATCATCACGAAATTACCGTTTTCTGTGCCAAATGATCCTGTAATCGCTGCGCGGTCAGAGCAGTTCGTTGATTCCTTTAATCAGTATTTTTTACCGCAATCCATTTTGAAGTTCAAGCAAGGGTTTGGCCGTTTAGTGCGTGCCAAAGATGATCGAGGGATTGTGATTGTGTTGGACAAACGCATTCTTGCGAAGAAGTATGGTACGCAATTTCTTGAGTCATTACCTGAGACAACCGTGCGCACTGGACCACTTCGTGCCATTGAATCGTTAGTTCGTCGCACAGTTAAGTCAACATAATGATTAGGCCGCCGAGGTTTCCTCGGCGGCCATTCGATTAGCCGTGTTTCCGCTGAAATTCGCGCATCAAATCGGCAAGCGCTTTGGCGGAGGCATATGGAAGCGCATTGTACAACGACGCACGTAACCCACCGACGCTACGGTGTCCAGCCAGTCCGATCATGTTGTGATGTTGAGCCTCTTGCAAAAACAGAGGCTCGAGTGATTCATCAGCAATCCGAAATGTGATGTTCATGTGTGATCGTGCTTCATGCGTACTGTGTCCACGATAAAAGCCACCTGATGCATCAATTGTCGAATAGATAGCTGAAGATTTCAGCAGATTATTTTGTGCAATTGTGTCGATCCCTTGAGTTTCAATCCATTCAAGTACCAAATCAAGCACATACACTGAAAATGTAGGTGGTGTGTTGAAGAGCGATTGATTATTGATGTGTGTGCTGTAGCGCAAGATTTGAGGTGCTTCATCATGCATTTGCTGATAAAAGTCCTCAGCGATTGCAACCACTGTTACTCCTGCAGGGCCAAGATTTTTTTGTGCACCGGCGTAGATCATTTTGGCATTTGCATATGAGATACGCCGAGATGCGATGTCACTACTCATGTCAACAACGAGTGCGTGCTCAGTACGTGGTAATTCGGGCCATTGTGTGCCATAAATTGTATTGTTTGACGTAATATGTACATATGCAGCGTTAGCCGGAATCTGCCATTCACTTATCGCTGGTAGCTGATTATAGCGATGTACTTTTGATGATGCTGCAACGTGTGCCGCGCCAATGCGACTTGCCTCTTCATATGCCTTTTCTGCCCACACGCCGGTAAGGACGTATGCGCCACAATTTGAAGTGGTAAGTGTGTTCAAAGGTAACATCGCAAACTGATGACTCGCACCGCCTTGGAGAAGTCCGATTTTGTAGGTGTCAGGCAACGATAGCACACGCTTAAGTCGCTCAATGACGCGCTGATTTATGAGTTCGTACTCTTTACTTCGATGACTTGATTCTAGTATCGAAATGCCGGTACCGTGATAATTGAGTAACTCTGATTGAATACGCAAGAGAACCTCTGATGGGAGTACGGAAGGTCCTGCATTGAAATTATGTGTGGTCACGACCAATTCCTTTCTTCTGTCCAAGAGCATCATATCACTCTCTTTGCTCACATGTGTATAGCAAGTAGTGGAGCATGAATGGATGGAAAGAACGAAATACAGCGTGAGGGCTTGTTCCAAGGGTATGCACGAGTGATATGTTATTATAGAAAAAGGTTATCTAAGGAGGAACAACTGGTGCTTACACATTCTGAACGTCAAGAAGCAATACGATTACTGCGAGAATCTGCAGATGAAATCGCTCGTGCTGTCAATGGTTTGTCACACGACGCACTGACAACGGTCTACATTCCTGGTGAGTGGACGGTTGCACAAAACGTCCATCATATGCCAGATTCACACAGTTATGCAATCAATAACATTCGTTTGGTGCTGACCGAAGATAAACCAACGTGGAAACCGTACAGCCCAGACGGTTTTGCATCGTTAGCGGATGCAAAAATTGCAGACATCGATGATTCATTAGAACTCTTTCGACGTTTGCAAATTCGCTGGGTGCGACTGCTTGAATCACTTACAGATGCCGAGTTTGCGCGTGTGGGTATCAGTGTCAGCTATGGCGAACGTACTGTTGACGATTTGTTGCAAATTTACTCACGTCACGCACTCTCGCATGTCGATCAAATAGCGCGCACATTGGCAGCAGCTTCACACAAGTAGTCTGCGCAGTATGGCATGAAGTATCGGTGCAGCTTCATCTTGTATCGAATGACCGACATCATCGATGAGGTGGAGCGTACATTGCGGTATTTTGGCAGCGAGTGCTTCAACCACAGGAACAGGGTTGCCGAGGTCGTTTCGTCCATGAATTATGGTCACAGGGCACGAAATCTGATGTGCAACGTGATGTACGATATCACCACCACGTGATGCAATTGCTTCTGCAGCGGCAACCCAACCTTCGATGAGCGGTTTGAATTGAGCATGTCCATGGTTGGCAATAATCTCATTCTTCCAGTCGTCGCGTTCGGGTCCCCACGATTCAACAGGTAGCCACTTACGCACACGGTTGACCATTTCAGTGCTAATTTGGCCGCATACGCCCCAAACAATGACGTGTTTGATGCGTTCGGGTGCAATGACTGCGAGCAAAAGGGCAGATTCTGCGCCGTCACTAAATCCGATGACCGTCACGTCATACAGGTTAAGTGCGGTGAGAAGTTCGCTCATATCATTGGCATCACGCTGGTAAAAATCAGCACCGAATTCACGGGGTGGAGGAGCACTTTGACCATAACCTCGTAAATCAGGTGCGACGATCGAGGCGATTGGTGCGAGTAGGTTGATTTCGTTTGCGAAATGGCTATTGGCGGTACCGGTGAATCCATGCATGAAGAGTACTGGTTTGGCGGGAGCGACACCATGCCACGAGTATGAAATGCGCGCTCCGTGAGAAGTGATTATTGTTGGCATGATTGCTCCGTTTGAGGTACGTATGCGATTAGCAATTCTTGACTTTGGTCTTTTTGAAGTGTATCAGAATGGCCGATTAATCGGAATACCCGGGTATCTGATTGATGCCGGTAGTCGCAAAATTCTCGTTGATACGGGGTTTCATGTTGATTATCTTGCAGACCCAATCGGTGTATCAGCCTCTGATCAACTAGCGAATTTTGGGCGCTTGATCGGTTACTCTGCACGATACACTCCAAGCACGCAACTCCAACTTCTTGGTATCTCAAAAATTGAAATAACCGATGTGGTACTTACTCATGGACATATTGATCATGTTGGGCGCATCAGCGAGTTCCCACATGCCCGCCTATGGATCACTGCACAAGAACGTGCGCTGCCACGCCCATCCTACTGGGCAGGCAAATCGCGCATTGCTACGTGGCCGAACATGTCAACGACCATCATCACCAACACGGTTGAGATGATCCAAGGGGTAACGCTAATACCAACCCCTGGACATACACTTGGGCACATGTCATTGTTGGTTAATCTCACAAACTCGGGGAATGTAGTTTTGGCTGCTGATGCTATTTCACGTCCCGATGAGTTAATCGAAGATACGTGGGGGGACGCCGAAGATCGCGAATTAGCACGAACTTCCGCCCGTAAACTCCTTGATTTAGCCAAACGCGAACATGCCATGCTCATCTACGGACACTGCCCTAAGCAGTGGATTGAACTGCGCAAAGCGCCGTTATGGTACGATTAGCGGACGTCACGCCCCTGATTGAGAATGATCACGTTACCACTACAGCAATTCCCTGCTGAAGAAGCTAAAAATGCCACCCAGGCAGCGATTTGAGATGGCTGCATGGCATCACCATGCGGCATGGCTGATAATGCTTGCGCGAGTACCTCTTCTGGTACCACATCAAACAAATCCGTACGCGTCATTGCCGGTGCAATCGAGTTGACACAGATTTTGTCTTTTGCGTGTCGCCGGGCGAGATGTTTCGTCAAGCTATCGACGGCTGCTTTACTGGCCCTATAGGGGGCAGGATCAAACACGTCAAAATTGTACGCGCCATTTGATGAAATATTGATGATTTTTTTGAATCCTGGCCGTTCTAACATGATGGGTATGGCCATCTGACAACAATAGAACGCACTGTCAAAGTTCACTGCCATTTGCTGATGGAGAGTAGCATCGCTGGTCTCTGTGAATTCATCCATGAAGCACGTCCCTGCATTATTGACTAACACATCTACTCCACCATGGCGTTGTACGATGGTTGCAAATAGTTGCCGTACGGTATCCTGCTTTGTTACGTCTGCAGCGTACGATG
>VGPG01000045.1 GCA_016875555.1 Chloroflexota bacterium
CATTGGTAACTCACCTTCTGTATTGCTAGCCTGTGGCCCACTGCCACACGCACCAAGCACAATCGCTGCTACTGGAGCCGTCAAAAACAACCGTCGTGTGCGATTCATTGTGATTCTCCTCTGATGTCACTGGGCATGATCACCATGATCTGCCTGCCGCATTTCAATCCATTGATGCAAAAGCGCTACGACATCCGGATCCCGACTGGTCACCTGAATCATCGCCCCGCTCGCCACATCTTGGTAAGTAATCGTCATCTCGTCCCGGTAGCCTGCGAGTTGTGTGGCCACTTGGTCACTCGCCGGGCTATACTCGTCGCCAAACTCGCCACCCACATACCGGTCATACTCACCCCGCATGTACCGCCGCGCTTCGTCGATACGTGCCTGCTGTTGTGCATCGTGAGCCATCAGGCCAATCATGACGCCATCAGCACTCGAGCCAAACACATGCTGTGTATCAGTCACGGCAAAATCGTGGGCCACTCCGTGTTCGGCATGGCCACCAACAATCCCGAATATGGGAATCATTGCCACCAGCACACCGGCCACCACCAGCGAGATAATGAGTTGTATCCACGTCGTACGGTCAATGCGTTGCATCTACTTGCGCGTCACTGGCATGTTTGCCGACTGCCAGCCCATCATGCCACCGCTCAAATTGCGGATGTTGGTATACCCCGCTTGCTTGAGCACACCATAGGCTGCGCTGCTCCGCGCCCCCGAGCGACACACACACACAATCATGCGATCGGTCGGCACTTGCTTGAGTTTGTTGGGCAAATCGCTCAACGTAATCAACGTCGCGCCGGCAATGTGCCCATCTTGCTTGAACTCTTGTGATGAGCGTACATCTAAGATGAACGGCTTCTCTTTGCTGCTACGAAGCGCCTCTAACTCGTGTGCGCTAATGCTATCTGGGGCTCCCGTCGCCTCGCGCAGCCAATTACCGATTTGTTGCCACAAGCTCGTCATGTAATGCCTCCACTAAAGTACTCATTGCAGCTACAACATTTGCGCGCTGTGCTGGTTCAACCCGCTCTAGAAGTGCGCCAAAGCGCTGATTGCGCGCCTGGACAATCTCAAGACTCGCCTCATGACCGATATCGGTCCGGCGTAACAACTGCATCCGCGCATCTTCGCCTGAACGCTCGCGTTGAATCCACCCGCGTTGCTCGAGATCAACCACCAAGCGACTCACCGTGCTCTTCTCCAAATTCAAGGCGTGACACAAGTCTCGCTGCGAAATCGGCTCGTGGTGCATCAACTCGACCATGGCACACGCCTCAGCCATTGATACCGGGTACTTACACGGCGTTGCATCGGCTCGATGTAACCCTAACCCGCGAATGAATTGCATCAACTGCTCTTGAAATTGTTGGACTAACTCAGTATCAGTTGTCATGATAGTTGCTCCGTACAACCATTTATTAGTTGTATTTTACAACTAATTGTCAAATTGTCAAGGTGAGATCAATTACATCATGCGGATCAGATAAAAGGATGATGAGAAGTGATTGAAATGGAGAAACAGGATGAGAATTCACCGCAATTACGCTGTAGTCATCCGCCGTATATCGGAACGCACTTGGTGTGTATCGTGCATTGCCATTGGCATCACGAAACGGCCAACAACGGCGTTGGGCTCTATGTATGTGTTCATCCCACGTCTGATACGTCTTCGATGCCACCGATTACTCATCACACCTTGTCGCAACTGTCAATTGTTCTCCTCGTTACGATGATTGGTATTGGCATGGTGCGGGTGATGTATCTCTTGGCATCGACATCTAGACGTTGGGCTTCTTTTGTGCATACAATTACTGCTCCCCCGCCCAAACCGGTCACGATTTGACTATATGACGCATGTCGTCACGATACCGGTCACCACCTGGAGCCCCAGGCGGTGTTTTTGTGTATACCCAAAGCACACAAAGGGAGTATGTGTTATGCAGTGGAAATTCAAGGACGTGATTGTCCTCAATCGTTATTTGTCTTGGTTCTTCGGGGTTGGCTACGTGGTCATTCATTACATCTACCCGCATCGTCATGGTGAGGAATCAATGATGACCGAGGGTGAGATGGTACCGCGCATCTTCTTCATGACGAGTTTTATCTGGTTGTTGTTTCATGCAGTTGTGGCCCAAAAGATGCACGATTGGCCGAATTTACGTTTTAAAAGTTTGCGCGACGTATATATTTTTGACGCTTGGTTAGTACTATTCATCACCACGCCGATCTTCTCAATCCCGGCACTCGGTGCCAGTCAGCTGTTGATGGCCATTGCCTGGCCACCACTTGCGCTCCATCTTGCGCTCAACGTCTGGTATACGTTGGCACGTGCGCCGTGGTATAGCCTGCGCCAGACATGGGTGCGGATAAGTGCCATTGTGGTATGGTTGGCAATTATCGCTGGCGCAGCCATCCAAAGCTTTCCACTTGGATCCGGGCATAGTCATTAACAAACAAGCGAGACATGCGTGCGAGAGATTATGCTCGCACGCAGCCATACCTCTTCTTACCCAATCAACTATGTGCTATAGTAATTCTAAGGATTATTGATATCTGTAACGAATCAGAGAGTGCTATGGCACACATCAGTTTGATAATTGGGATGTACGGTAGTCATTCTGGGTTATTTGCCCAGTTATACCATATGTGCGGCTACCGCCTTCATGGCACCATCGACTATCATGCGCTTTCGACCAAAAAAGCAGGATACGGCGAGCCAGCACAAGTAGTTGCCATCAACGAGCATGTGTTGTCACATAACGCAAGCCGATGGTATGATCCACAACCTGTGGCGCGTCTGTCGACATGGAGCACAAATGACGACATCCAGCAACAGCTCACCGCATACATCGACACAATCACCAGCGATGCAATCATCGACGATCCGCGCCTAAGTTACACCTTGCCGTTCTGGCAAGGTGCATTGGCAAATGCCGGGCATGATATCACCGTGGTTGTCCCATACCAACACCCACTCACGCATGCCCACGCCATGCACATGCAACACCACATATCTACCCGACTTGCACTGGCACTGTGGGTAGCATACACACTCGCCATTGAGATTCATTCGCGCTCGATACCGCGGTTCTTTGTCGCGCATGACGCCATCATGCGTGATTGGCATCAGGCCAGCCAGCCCCTCATAGAGCGCTGTGCGCCCGATGGTCTGACGGCTGCAATGACCGCACAACTCGACACATACATGCAGATGCTACGACTCACCACGCCGAGCGAACCGCAGATTTCGTCACGCGTGCGTGAGCTTACGATTGCACAACTCGCCCTCGACGTTTACACGGCAATCCAGCAACCAATAATCGATACAGACGCGATGGCAGTATTGCAGCAACGATTCGTCATCGAGATAACCGACCCACAGTATCGTCATGATCTGGGTAAGTACGAGGTGGTGTACAACGATGTGTTTTTGGATGCTGAGGCACGAGTTCGCGCATTACACGAACGCCATAGCGAAATGAGCACCAAAATCCGCCTGCTTCACGAAGAGCAAAGCAGAAAAATGACCGAGCTCTATGACAAGCACGGCAAATATATTGCGCATCAAAGCCAGATGTTTGCAGAAACGCTTGCAAAGCACGAGCAACAACTTGCTCACATGCGAACGACATTCGAACAAGAGATTCACCATCTCAATGACAAAATCGTCGCTATGCAGACCGAAATAGATTGGCGCACACACGTTGCTGCACAGCAACAACAGACGCTCGATAAGCTCAGTTGGGCAATGCGTATCGTCGCACTCGGAGAGCGTATTCGTCGGCTGATGCGCAAACCCTAAAAAACCGAGGATGATGCGTCATCCTCGGGGACATACACGCATATCACTCTGTCAGCGCGACAACAACCTGTTCGGCAATAAATGCAACATCATCGGCGTCGATTGTCAGACCAGTTGGCAAACAAAAGACCTCTTGCACCAACTGTGCCGATGTAGGCACCTGTGGTTGATAGCCGAACTGCTGATGCGTCAGATGATAAAAATACTTGCGCGCAAAAATTTCGTGCGTTTTAAGATGGTCAAGAATCGCATCACGCTTCAGGTGACGACACACCACATACGAATAATTGGTAAACGGGCCAATCTCTTGCACAACTTCATAGCCCAACCGCTGATTGATGAGCATACGGTAGCGCTCATGATTCGCCTTGTAATGCGCAATCAATTCACCAATATGATTGAGGTTTGACAACGCCATCGCCGCATGGATCTCAGAGAGCTTGGCGTTGGTACCATAACTATATATACCCTGTTCTTCATCAGCAGGACAAAACGGCACAAACTCACCTTCGGAGTTTTTGATGGGACCGGTGTGTGGCGTCAAATAATTGAAATTACGCAGTTGCCGGAGTCGAATGGCAAGATGTGCGTTATTAGTGGCTACAAGCCCACCCTCAAAACCGTTGACCAGCTTGGTGGCATGCAGGCTAAACACCTCGGCATCACCATAGACTTGACACGAGGTACCCAGCGTATGTGCGCTGTCATAAAACACCTTGAGATTATGTGCAGTAGCGAGCTCAAACAATGCTGGATCAATATCCATACCACCGTATAAATTAACAGGCATAATCGCCGTCACGTGCAGTTGTTTGGCACGACAGTCAGCAAGAATTTGGCGCAGATGATTGAGATCGATTTTGAAGTGGTCAGTGACATCCACAAAAATCGGGCGCAGGCCGGCCCGAAAGATCGCCGTTGTCGTCGCAATAAATGTATATGACGGAGCGATTACGTATGAATGGCGAGGCAATGTCGACAACAAGAGCTCGAGTGCGAGTGTTGCATTGCTCAACGCAACCACATGGGCGGCACCACTGACCTCAGCGACTTTGGCCTCAAGCAATTGCACATACTTGCCGTTATTCGTTAACACGCCAAGCGCAAATATATCATCAACATACGACTGGAACTCGCGTTGATCAAAGACACTAGGACGACCGACGAAATATGGCATACCAACAACCTCACGCTACCTACATTTGCTTAATTGTATCACACTAGATATGCTGGCCGTTTGTGGCATCGTACACCATACGTAACGTCGTATAGTGCATGCGTGCACGGTTTGCCGGGTTACTGTTCATACCCTGCAAGTTGATACGATAGACAGCCAGTGACTCGGGTATAAACCCTATCTTGTACGTGCGGGCGATGTTGAGATACAGCGGGTAATCCATAAAGTGGTACTCATACGGTGGTTCGGCATATGTTTGCAAATCGAGATAATGCTTATGTATCTCAGTTCGCGTTAAAAATGCACATGTTTGTATGAAGTTATGTTGCAACAACTCCGCAAAAATATCACCCTCGGGAATCTCTATTGAGTAGCCACGCCCCGTGTTACGCCCAATAGTACGCCAATAATCAAAGATAAATCGATCATCTTGGGCAATATAGTGGTCAATATCGGTGTGGACTGAGGCATAATCGAGATGCGTATCAAGGAACTGTACAGTTTTCTGCAGAAAGCCTGCCTTGAAATAATCATCACCTTCGAGCAACATACAGTATCGACCACTGATTGGCTGCGAGAGAATCCGAATACTACTCGCTATCGCCCCGATATTTTTAGGGTTTTCAATCAATGTTGCATGAATATGCGCAGGTAACGTGTCAATCAATGCACGCACCACACTAGCTGAACCGTCAGGGCTAGCGTCATCAATTAGATACCACTGCACACGAATCGAAGGATCTTGTACCGCCATCCCAGCAAAGAGTTGTGGTAGATATGCCTTGTGGTTATACACCAACGTCAATATTGTTACATCGTAGGTCGGCATGACGAAATTCCCTTTTGTATGGCATAGTCATAGACTTGTGTTTACGTATTACTATAGTACTATGATTTATGTTCCTCAACAATACAACCGAGTCAACTGATGATACTGTGCCTTCTATGGTGACACAGACCGTATTTTGTCGTATATTGTATGAGATATGTTTCGAGTATTAAGGTGATGTACATGGCACGAATTGGTATAGTAACGCATGCGCCACGGAGTACACAGACGGTGTACCAGTTCATTCTACGGCTATATCAATTCAATACGAGCGGGCACATCGACGCACATGCGGTTATTCATGATCCATGTGTAGGGAGTCCTGACGAAGTCGTCCGCATCAACAATACTATTGATCACCATACCAATCGACAGTGGTTTGATGTGTTGTCGACGTCATTACCATCATTCGTCGAACTCCCTGATGAAATCCAACTCGACATGCGCGGGATTGTCAACAAAATCACCACCGACACTGCCTTTATAGACCCTCGTTTTTGCTATACATGGCCAGCGTGGCAATCATTATTCGCAGATACGAATGATGAGGTCTTTTTTGTTGTGCCATATCATTCACCACACGAAATTGCCGCCATACTCAACCACGATGACGGTCTACCGCTACCGGTAGGCTATCTTATGTGGAGTGCATATATGTTGGCAGCCGAACGAAATTCGCGGGGCTATCCCCGTTTTATGATTGACCATGCGCTCCTCCAAAAAGACTGGAATAGCGTATGTGCACCGCTCATCGCCTACATCAATCAGTCAACACCAAGTGATGCCCACGAGACCATCACAGCGTTTATGCATGCGTATAGTCAACTCGGCAAGGCAACGTCACAGGGAGCGCACGACGCATCACCAGTAGCGGATTTTGTAGCACGACTATACGATGCATTTGTCCAAAATGCAGACGCGACGACGTTTGACCAGCTCGGTAATGAGTTTGTGCACACCATAATTACCCAGGTCGATCGTAATCAATATAGCCAGTTCATCACAGCACACACAGCGCGGATGCGAGCCAGCGAGGCATACATCGAATTACTCCAAACAAGTCACCGCCTAGATGTACAAGCACTGCATGATGACTACAAAACACAACTTGATGAGTTGTACACACACCTCAATCAAAATGCCGCTACTATCCATCAGCAGCTCACCTTGCGCATCCATGAGTTGCACGATTTCTACGCCGAAAAAATCAAAGAAGTCGAAGTTCCTGAGAAACAAATCGCCAACGAACTCAATAGCAAAATTGAAAAGCTGAATACAATGCTCCAGCAACGCACACAACACATCCAAGACCTTAAATTTGCAGTAGACAAACAAAAAAACGCCTACCAAGAACATATTGCCAACATATCACGCGACATTACCAGCGAACGCGACTACTATCAACAGACGATTGATAATTTGACCAAGCATGTTGCATGGCAAGAACAAATCATTACCGAGCAACGCACACAGTTGAACAACGCGTGGTTTGTGATGCCGGTGGTTCATCTCGTGCAACGCATACGCAACGCTTTACGGACGAAGTAATCAGCCATAACAAACACCCCCGGGGCAAATGCCTCGGGGGTGTTTGTCGTTGTAACGTTCGATCTAAAGCAGGTCTATCCCACGACCATATCCCAAATAGGTAAAGTCATCTGCATAAATCTCTTCGACTAATTTTTTGGCTTCGGGCGTATAGTACTGTAACACCTTTTGGTTGGCCTCAGTAAAGACTTTCTGGCGTTTTTGAATCGATTCGAATGGCTTATGGTAGCCACGCACACGACGCAATGCACGGGCCAAATCAGCATCAAAATTCTCAAACCGACCAATAAAATCGTACTGATATCCTTGGGCAACGCCGAGTAGATATGTTTGTGGTGTCCAGTGGATATCCATGTTATTTAATGGCTGTTGTTGCACTGCACGCAAAAAATCAATGTAACTCACTTCATCATCCATACCATAACCCAAATATTTGCGCTTTTCGGCAACCTCTGCTGGACTGCCTTTGACAAATTTGTCTAGATAGCACGAAAGCGTTCGTGTGTACGGGTTGCGCACAAACATAAAATGAAAGTATTCAGAACCAAACATCACATCACTAAGTTGATTGTCAGTCATGTGTAATTCACTGATGCATCGAATTGGGGAGAAGGCTCGATCGTGCACATTGCGATAGATGCGGCGTTCGTCTTCATCAAACTCAATCATCTGAAGGTGGTATTTCACGGTGCTACACGCAACTTTGGGGGTTTCGATGTAGACATATTTGAACCGCGGAGACACGTTGACTAAATAGTCAAACCGATCCGGCGCAAACGGAAAGTATTTCGCAATCTCTGCATTCATCAATGCCACCATCTACTCGCTGCACAAAGCACAAGCCATACTAGTACCACAAAAGTGCGCTTCATTTTATCATACGAGCCCAGTAGAATCAACTAGGTCACCGAGTGGATAGACATCGAACCGTAGAATCGTAACGCATGTGACACATTACTGCAATGCCATTGACAGCTCGACGTTGTATTTAGTTCGGCATATAATGGGTCTTATGAATTGCACCTGGGAAGCGTATTGGATAATTCAGAGACTATAGACTGCTTTGATTGCGCTGGTAACCCTGTCAACATACTTGACTAATTTACCTCACTATTTCCAACACATTTGTGTGAGAATAAACAAAACAAGCACCGCATCGATTCATGTAGCACTTACAAAACGTTCGCACCTCAAGAATATGCTGAGTCCTTCATTCATACTTTGGAACGAATTACTACTAATTGATGTGTATAATCAGCATAGCGATGTTACTTTCATACACTTACAATACCAACCAATAGACTAGCCCTTTCTAACTGTAAGTCATGCAGGCTAAGACGATACACTCTGTGATAATTAAGGAAAGCATCACTTCAATGCGAATTTTCCTTGAGAAAACAAAACGTAATCGCACAACGCAAAGGAACCTACCATGCCGACACTCACCGACATCTTTGCCTACATCGAGGCGCACCGTGACGAATCCATCAATCGCCTCATCGAGTACGTCAGTCGACCGAGCATCAGTGCCCATGGCATTGGCATCGGCGAAACAGCCGAATGGTTGACCACCTACCTCCGCAATCTCGGCTTTGATACCGAGGCCTATCCCACCAAAGGCTGGCCCATGGTGGTCGGCCGCTATCATCGCAAACCGGGCAAACCGACTATCCTCTTTTATGGTCATTACGACGTACAACCACCCGATCCACTCGAGGCTTGGGTCTCGCCGCCGTTCGAGCCCACCATCCGCGATGGGCGCATCTACGGGCGCGGCGCCGGTGACAACAAGGGCCAACACTTTGCCCAGCTGTTGGCCATCGAATCATGGCTCAAGGTGGGCGGCGAACTCCCCTGCAACGTGACGTTCTTGCTCGAAGGCGAAGAAGAAGTGGGTAGCCCCAACCTCGCCGAGTTCGTTACCGCACACAAAGAACTCCTCATGGCCGATCTCGTCATCACCGCCGATGGCCCCATCCACGAGGATGGCACGCCCCAAATCGAATACGGCGTACGTGGCGTCTTGTCGTTTGAACTGCACGCCAAAGGCGCCAATACCGACCTGCACTCGGGCAACTGGGGTGGGATTGCACCACAACCGCTGTGGAAGTTAGTCCACCTGCTGTCTACCATGAAAAACGCCCGTGGCGAAATCACCATCCCCGGCATCATGGAGCAAGTCGCTCCCATCACACCGCTCGAGCGCCAAGCCCTCGACAACCTGCCCCTCGACCTTGAGCGCACCATGGCCGGCGTCGGCATGACCGAACTCGACGGTCCGCCCGAAGTGCCGTTCTACGACCGCATCGCCTGTCGCCCAACCTTGACCATCAACGGCTTCCACGGTGGCTACGGCGGCCCTGGCTCAAAGACCGTCTTGCCGTGTAGCGGTTTCGTCAAATGTGACATGCGCCTCGTCGGTGGCATGAGTCTGGCCGCCTGCGAAGCCGCTATTCGGGCGCACTGTGCCGCAGTTGACCCGAGCATCGAGATTATCGTTGAGGGCGGTATGGAGCCGTCACGCACGCCACTCGAGTCACCATTTGCACAGCCGCTCCATCGCGCGATTGTCAAGGCTCAAGGAGTCGAGCCGTACCACATTCCTTCGCTGGGTGGCAGCTTGCCCGATTATGTCTACACCAAAATCCTGGGCATCCCGGCCTTTGTGGTGCCCTATGCCAATGCTGACGAGCGCAACCATGCTCCCAACGAAAACATCATCATCGAGTGCTACATCAACGGCATCAAGACGGGTGCTGCGTTGCTTGAAGAGTTGGCCAAGTAAGCACATCGTTGCAGAGACGTATGGAAATCATGCGTCTCTGCAACGACAGTGCATGACATACACAGCATGCGCCTATACCATGTAGTCTTGCGTATCTATTTCAGTGACTGCAGCCGAAAACTCAGCCTGTGAGGGAGTGATTTCTTTGTTTTTCACTGGAAATTGCGCATCAAAAGCTGCGAGCGTGCGCTCATCAGGGCTCATACCATCGCTAAAATACACAACCCCTTTTTGGATATTGTCCAAATATCCATCAATTAACGGCAACGCCATGATTCCGGTATAGTAATTGCCATCTTCTAAACCAATATTGTATTTTTTTGCCCCCACAAACCCGTACGGTTTATAGTGATACGGATAACCGCCAATTATTATTATTGCGCCATATCCGCGTGCTTTCGATTGGACGATGGAATGGGTGATAAGCTTTCTCCCTAATCCCATTCGTTGCAGTTCAGGATGTTGGATTATGATTATGATTATCATCGTTATCATCCCGGTCGTTGTAGAGACGCAGCAGTGCTGCGTCTCTACAACGACGACAACGACGACAACGGACCGTACAATCCCCCCACCAACATCGGGTATGATGTCATCATCGTGAACAATCCGTTTATCAGAAAGGCAGCCACACCATGGCCGTCAAACATGCATTCGTCTGGTGGTGTCTAACCAATCGTGGCCTAAGCGACATGCAAATCCTTGATGCCGGCCAACAGGCCGGATTTGAGGGTGTCGAGATGGTGCCCGAGCACCATTGGGCCGAAGTGCGCACCCGAGGTCTGACCATGGTCTCAACCCAAGCCCACGCCTCAATCGAATCAGGGCTCAACGATGCTAATCAGCACCAGCGCATCATCGACGAGACCTCGGCCAAACTCGAGAAAGCGGTCAAATGGGGTATCCCCAATCTCATCTGCTTTAGTGGCAACCGCGGCGGCCGCAACGACTTCGCCAGCATCGCCACCATCAACGAGGGGCTCGCCAAGCTGGCGCCGCTGGCCGAACAAGCCGGCGTCAACTTGGTCCTTGAACTGCTCAACAGCAAAGTCGACCACGCCGATTACCAGTGCGACACCACGCCGTTTGGGGTGGCCTGCGTCGCACCAGTCAACTCACCGCGCATCAAGCTGTTGTACGACGCCTACCACATGCAAATCATGGAGGGCGATCTGATTCGCACCGTGCAACGCTACCACCAGTACTTCGGCCATTACCACATCGCCGGGAATCCGGGGCGCAATGACCCCGACGATACGCAAGAAATTCATCACCCGCCGCTGATGCGTGCCATTGCAGCCACCGGCTATGACGGCTTTGTTGGTCACGAGTACCTCCCACGCGGTGATGTGGCAAATGCCCTCAAAGCCTCACGCATCTTGCTAAACATGTAATCCATTCAAAGGAGACAACGATGTCTGACTTACCGCTTGGACCATTTGCAGCGAATTGGCCGTCACTCCAAAACTACCAGGTGCCTGCGTGGTACCGCGACGGCAAATTTGGCATCTTCATCCATTGGGGGCCGTACTGCGTCCCTGCGTTCGGGAGTGAGTGGTACCCGCGCATGATGTACATGCAAGGCTCAAAAGAGTACACGCATCATCTGACCACCTACGGGCCACACGATCAGTTCGGCTACAAAGACTTCATTCCGCGCTTCAAGGCTGAACGCTTCGATGCCAATCAATGGGCGGAGCTGTTTGCCATCGCCGGTGCACGCTTTGTAGTGCCTGTCGCCGAGCATCACGATGGCTTTGCCATGTACGAGACTGCCCTCAACCGCTGGAACGCCGCCACCATGGGACCCAAACGCGATATCATCGGAGAGCTCGCTCATGCCATTCGTCGACACGGCATGGTGTTCGGGTTATCGAGTCACCGCGCCGAGCACTGGTTTTTCTTCGAAGAAGGGCGCAAGTTCAACAGCGACGTCAACGACCCGGCCAATGCTGATTTGTACGGCCCAGCCCAACCATCACCGGCCGATTGGCACCAACTGCATTCTGACGAGCGCCCAGACGAGGCCTTCATTGATGATTGGTTGGTGCGGTGTACCGAGCTGGTCGATAAATACCAACCACAACTCTTCTGGTTTGATTGGTGGATCCAGCACAAAGCCTGGGAGCCAGCGCTCCAGCACTTCGCCGCATACTACTACAATCGTGCCGCTCAATGGGACAAGGGCGTGGCCATCAACTACAAGTACGAGGCCTTTGCGCAGGGGAGTGCGGTCTTTGACATTGAGCGCGGTCAGGTGACCGACATCTACCCACACTTCTGGCAAAACGACACGTCGGTAGCAAAAAACTCGTGGGGGTATACCAACGCCCAAGACTACAAGACGCCCGCCAATCTCATCAATGATTTGATTGATGTGGTCAGCAAAAACGGCGCACTGTTGCTCAATATCGGTCCCAAGGCTGACGGCACCATCCCCGATCACGAGGTCTACTTGCTCCACGAAATCGGCGCTTGGCTCCGCGTCAACGGCGAAGCCATCTACTCGACGACTCCGTGGCACATCTATGGCGAAGGGCCAACTCGCGTCGCCGATGGCGCATTTACGGATACGAATCGTGCCGACTTCACGGGCGCTGATATTCGCTACACCTGCAACGGTGATACGCTCTATGCAATCATCATGACATGGCCTGGTGCGCACGCACACTTACCCGCACTCAAGCTCGGTAACACCTACCACACGCACATCACCAATATTGATTTACTCGGCTACGACTACCCACTCACGTGGCGACAGACATCGGAGAGTCTCATCGTTCACATGCCATCAACGCCGATTGGTCAATACGCCGTCACATTGCGTATTCGGTAGTAGGTATCATTGCCCGCGCAGACACCCTAGTCGCCCAATCGTGGCGACCAGGGTGTCTCATATCTTCATCTTGGAGCGATGTGCTACACTCAGTACATATTTGTCTTACGTAATAGTGAATAATATGCGCATCATTGATCAAAACCACATTCAAATCCACGACCAACACATTGCCGTGCACACGCGGTTGCACGCGACACCACCACCCCTCATGAGTACGCCGATTGATCGTGCTAATCTCAATGTACTCATCAGCGAATTACTGGGGACACATGGGCAGATTGTGATCTACGGTATGCCTGGATGCGGCAAGAGCACCGCAGTCCAACAGTATGTTCATCACCAAACGCTCCCTGGCGGTGTGCTCTGGGTACACGTTGGGGCGAATTTTTCGGCAATCACCAGCTATTCCACCATGGTAGACTGGATGCTCTCTGCCCTTGACATTGAACGACTACCCGTTGGCTACGAGGTCAACAGTAGCCATCTACAGGCCGTATTAGCGCTCCTACCACCGTGTCTCGTGGTGTTCGATGATGTGCACAACCAGCACGATATTGACGAACTGCGCGCCTCGTTGCCCACGCATGCCCAGGTACTCGTCACAACACGCCATCAACACGTCGTCAATGACCTGGGTTGGCCGACCGTGCAGGTGCAGCCATTTGAGCCCGTACAGGCGCTGGCGTTGTTGGCATTCATGCTCGAATGCCCCGCAGACCTCATACACGATTGGCAGTGGTGTCACGATTTGGTAGCGGCAGTGGCCTTCCATCCGCTTGCAATTCGTCTGATTGGGCGCTATTTGCGCCAACAAAGCACGCAACCGCATGACTGGCAAACGCTTGCCGATCGCATCATCCACGAATTACCCATTGATCCGTGGCAAGAACTCCTCGAAAACGATGCCGTAAGCACCGGTATCCAACCGCTGCTTGCACGCAGTTTTGCCGTGCTTACGCCGATGGAGCGCCAAATTCTTTATTCGATTGCGCTTTGTGCACCAGCTCACGATATCAGCATGCCGTTTCTTGCTCATCTCTGGGATGTGACGCCCGAACGCATGCAACACACCATGCACAAGTTAATTGCTCTTTCACTCGTTGAACCCGGCTACATGATGGAGAGTTGGCGACAACACATTCTGCTCCGCACTTACACCTTGCTGCAAATGGGTCTGCATGATGCTACGTCTGCCGTACGAAACATCGTTATTGCACGTACGCAGTCATGGTTAACACACCACATCAATGCGTATACCTATGGGCAGATGCACGACGATTATCGTCATATTGAGTACATCTTTGGTCAGGCCTTGGTTTATCAACCGGCAGATGCGCTCATGATTGCCGATGCAATGAGCCAGTATCATCACGCCATGGGCAAGTATTATGAACAACTGAGTTGGTCCAATCAACTCTTACATGTCATCCAAACTGATGCCCAGCTCGATTTGTTGCCTAGCGCACAAATGATCGTTGCCATGGATAACATTGCCATAGGCATCCACACTGGCGAGCACCGCACACAGTACTTCAAGCGTGGGTATGAGCTCTATAGAAGCATATATCGTTCCCTGCATGACCACACCGACACACCGACGCTCAACCCCGCCATGGCAAATCAATTTGGTATCGCGCTCCAAGAATATTCCACACTCCCCAATGTGAATAGGTTGCAGATTCTTGATGATGCAGTGGCGTTGTATGCCCACATCCGCACGATTCCAGGTATTGATACAAGTCTCTATGTCAGTATTTGTCAAAACTACGCAAATACGTTGACCATGCGTGCTGAATACCACTATCCTAATGGCACCCATGACTTCACTGCGGCCATCGCGGCCTGCGATGAAGGGCTACAATGGCTCCCCAAAACTGCAACCAAATACCACTTCATCGGTCTGCACATGACCAAAAGCAGCATCTATCAGCAGTTCTCTGCCAATGCAGTAGACCGCCAAGCAGAGCTGTTATTGGCAGCAGCAGACGCAAGTAGTGATGCCCTCAATTATCTCGACGAACACGATGACCCGCAACGGTATGCACAATTCATGATGAATCGTGCCAATCTATATGCGTCGCTTCGGGATCTGCTTGATGTTGATCACCCCAAATACCTGCAATATGCCATGGAGTGCATCCATGAGGCGCTCAAATATCGCACCGAGGATCGTGTGGCACTCGAGT
>VGPG01000046.1 GCA_016875555.1 Chloroflexota bacterium
CTAAACACGAGTTGCCCGATACCGTACATGATTGGCAACATAAAGCTCGAAATTGACCAATACAACGCCAACGAAATCAACAGGTAGACAGGCACATCAAACAACGCCAAAAGTGAGCGAGTCGGTACTGGCACATACAGGAGAACCACAAAAAAGAGGACACTCCCACAAATACCACGTACCGCAACCCCACGTGCCGCTAGATAGTACTCGACCGGGATGTACGTGACCGCAGCGACTGCGGTCACGCCAACCATTAACAGCAGTTGTTGGCCGGTGTCATCAGCAGGCCACGATAACCCGAATACGGCAACAAGGAGCCCTATCCAGGCGAACCCTGTCACGGTTATCCAACCGAGCAAATACGGCCTTGCGATGGATTCAGTTTGAATCCGGGGTATTTGTTGTGACAATGTGCGGATGCGCGTACGATTTCGCCGAATTGCACTCATGAGACATACACTCCCACGGTTAGAATCAAGCGCATGATACATAAATTGTACCTTATAATCACGATATCCGGTATATGGTTCCATCGAGCATCATCGGTCATTCCTCTTTCTCGATGGGATATCATGCACTCATTCGAGAGGTACAGGCAGTGAAGGAGTTTGTCATGCCGCCACTCAAAATAGGCATTGTTGGGGCTGGGAGTGTGTCACAACGCGGGATTTTGCCGCACTTGAGCCTCCCCGATGTATCAGACAAAGTCGTGATACATGCGGTATGTGACCCGGCGCCAGGTCGTGCCGAAGCCGCTGCTGCAAAATACAACGTACCGACGTTTTATACTGATTATGCGACCTTTTTGGCTGAGTCAGATGTTGACATGATCACACTTGCCACGCCAATTGGCATGCACTATCAGCAAGGTAAAGCAGCCATTCTTGCGGGCAAACATGTACATTTCAACAAAAGTATGACCACCACTGCCGCCGAGGCGAGTGAGTTAATTGATTTAGCCGCCGCACGTGGACTTAAGCTTGTTGCATCACCGGGTGAGATGAATCGACCGCACAATCAGGCAATTAAGCAGATGTTGGCTGATGGTGTCATTGGCGATTTGTGTTGGGCGGTCTGCGGTGCATCGTTTGGTCGCTACCACGAAAACGAAATTTACCGCACCGGGAATGACCCACTCACCAACGTTGATCCATCGTGGTATTACCGCAAACCGGGTGGCGGACCGTTATACGACATGACGGTGTATGCACTACATGGACTGACCGGCATCTTGGGACCAGCCAAACGTGTCACCGCCATGTCCGGTGTCCGCTTGCCGTTCCGCGAATTCAAAGGGGAGATGGTGCCGTGTGATGCGGACGACAACACACTCATCTTGATTGATTTTGGGAACAATGTCTTTGCCATGGCATATGGTACCCCTGCGGGCAGTGTCAGCGAGGGATTTAGCGGGAGCTACTTCGGCACCAAAGGTCAGATTGTTGGTCTCAAACTGAACGGGCAACCATTTGATTACCCACGCAGCGACGAGGCCGATCGACATCCACATGGCCGTTGGGCAGGTAACCAGTGGATTTTGCCGCACGTGAGTGAGCACCATCGCGAGATCGATGAGCATCATGTCTTCGCCGACATCATGCAACTCGTAGACTGGGTGCGTGATGGAACCCCTGCTGTGGGAACAGCCGAGCATGCACGACATGTCATCGAAATCATCGAAGCAGGTTTGCGCGCGGCAGAGAGCGGACAAACCCAGCACCTTCACACATCGTTCTAACATATACGGCGCTAGCGCACTCCGCAATAGAGTGCGCTAGCGCTGATTTGCATCACAAATCACCACAAAATTCTCTTGTTGCAGGCAAGTTAGTTGTGATAAAATAAACAAAGACGTATTGAGCATGATGTGATTGTGCGTCTTTTTTCGCATTTCTCGGCAAAAATGCGGATGTTTGATGCGGAATACATCTAACTCATGTGCCGGATGCGTATGAGAGGCATAGGGCATTACGACGCAGGCACACATCAAACGCGCAGGTATTTGGTGTGTGTAGGCGTGTAGTGTCAGATTCAGACTGTAGAAAGGTACCAAATGGCTCAGGTATTTAATCGGCGAGCGAACACAATCGCCAGGTTGAGTATCTTCGTTGGTGTGCCGGTAGTGCTTTTAATACTGATTTCAGTATGGTGGTACTACACGCGCTCCGACTGGGTACGCGACGTAGGGCCGGCACATGCGGTGGTACAACCCGGTGGCGGGTTTAGTCACCAACTTCACGTCGGTGGTCTCAAGATGGATTGTCGATACTGTCACAACTCGGTCGAAGTTTCGTCGAGTGCAAACATTCCATCAACCGAGACGTGTATGGGTTGTCACTCACAAGTGTTGCATGAAAGTCCGAAGCTCGAATTCGTACGTAACAGCTACGTCAACGAAGAGCCCATTCAGTGGAACAAGGTACACGATTTGCCGAAGTTTGTGTACTTCAATCACAGCATCCACGTTGCCAAGGGTGTTGGATGTTCGTCATGTCATGGCAACATCGCCAGCATGCCTGTCGTTTATAAGACACAGGCGCTCTACATGAGCTGGTGTTTGGATTGTCACCGTGCACCTGAGCAGTTCCTCCGACCACAGTCCGAGATTTTCAACACGACCTGGACCCCACCAGCAGATCAAATTGAGCAGGGTCTCAAGTTGAAAGAAGAGTACGGCATTCGTGACTCGTTGCAGCTAACCAACTGTTCGATCTGTCACCGATAGAGCGAGACAAAGTAGACCATGAGCAAAGAAACACACGACATTCAGCAGAACAGTGGGCGTAGCTACTGGCGCAGTCTCGACGATTTGGTACAGTCGTCTGAGTTCCAAGAGCGTCTTGCACGAGAATTCCCGCAGGAAGCAGCTGAGTTGCGCGATCCCGTGAGCCGACGTTCATTCCTCAAATTGATGGGGGCCTCGATGGCACTCTCCAGTTTGGCTGGATGTCAGTTTGCCATCAAGCAACCCCAAGAGAAGATTGTCCCGTATGTGCGCCAGCCGGAGCAGGTCATTCCCGGTCGCGCCTTGTACTTCGCCACGACCATGGCAGTACACGGGTACGGCATCGGTCTGTTAGCCGAGAGTCACGAAGGTCGCCCAACCAAGGTTGAGGGCAATCCTGACCACCCAGCGAGCAACGGATCAAGTGATGCATGGATACAGGCATCAATCTTGACCATGTACGACCCTGATCGTTCACAGCAGATTATCAAGGATGGGCAACCATCAACCTGGGCCGAGGCAAGTGCCGCATTGGCAACTGCTGCGGCTGCCGCGGGCAGTGGAATTCGTGTCATCAGTGAGCCAAACACATCGCCGACATTAGCTGCGTTAGTCGCATCGTTGCCTGCGGGGAGCACCTGGTACCAATACGACCCACTCAGTGCCGATAACACCAGCACCGGCACCATGAACGCAGTTGGCAGCACCAACACCATATACGCATTTGACAAGGCGGATGTTGTGGTTGCACTCGACAGCGACTTCACCACAACCGGTCCAACAGCGTTGCGGTATGCGCGTGATTTTGCGAGCAAGCGCCGTGCACACAGTGCCAAACCCAAGATGAATCGGCTGTACATGGCTGAGCCAACCCCGACTTCAACGGGGACATTGGCCGACCATCGTTTGGCTGTCAAAGCGAGTGCCGTTGGCAGTTTGACGCAAGCCATTGCTGCCGCTGTCGGTGTTGCTGGCGTGAGCGCCCCAAGCTTGAGCGAGAGCGAGAGCAAGTGGGTTGCATCAGCCGTCAAGGATTTGCAAGCGCACACGGGTGCTTCAGCGGTTATTGCCGGTGAAACACAACCAGCTGAAGTGCATGCCTTGGTGCATGCTATCAACGCAGCGCTCAACAACGTGGGCAGCACGGTTCGTTACATCGATCCGGTTGGCACCATGAACACCGGCATCAACTCATTGGCCGCGCTCGTCAGCGAAATCAACGCCGGCGCAGTCAGCATGTTGGTGATTGCCGATACCAATTTGGTCTATAACGCACCGGCTAATTTCAACATCGCCGAAATCATCAAGAAGGTCCCCACGGTTGTCCACTTCGGTCTCTACCAGGACGAAACATCCGAGTTGGCGCAGTGGCATATCAACGCCGCGCACTACCTCGAGAGCTGGGGTGATTTGCGTGCATTTGATGGTACCGTCTCAGTTCAGCAACCGCTGATTGCCCCGTTGTACGACGGCAAAACCCTGATTGACGTGGTAGCAGCAATGGCAGGCAATGCATCGTCGACCCACGATTTGGTCAAGAACTTCTGGCAAGGCGTGACTGGTACCGATGGCTATGCGTTTGACAAGAACTGGCAAATCGCACTCCATGACGGTATCGTGCCAAATACGGCTGCTGCAGCCACCACACCAACGCTGGCTACCAGCTTCAAGGCCCCTGCCGCCACAACCGACGGCCTCGAAATCGTCTTCCGTGCTGATCCATCCATACGCGACGGGTCTGCGGCCAACAACGGCTGGTTGCAAGAAGTGCCCAAGCCTGTCACCAAGATGACGTGGGACAACACGGCACAACTCAGCCCCAAGACTGCCGAGAAGCTTGGTCTCAAGCGCGGCGACATCGTCAAGTTGACGCTTGAAGGTCGTTCCGTGGACGCTCCCGTATTCGTAGTACCTGGGCAGTCAGATGACACCGTTGTAGTGCATCTCGGCTACGGTCGCACCAAAGCAGGTCGTGTGGGTAGTAGCGTCGGCTTCAACGCATACGCAATTCGTCCAAGCACGAGTCTATGGCACGGCGCCGGGGTTGAGATTACCAAGGTCGGCGAAGATTACAAGCTGGCCAGCACGCAGATGCACACCGATCTCGAAGGTCGTGATTATGACATCTATCGCGCCAAGACACTCGATGAGCTCATCAACCCACACGAAGAAAAGCATGCACACCACGAGATTATTTCGCTCTTCCCAGAGTGGGACTACTCAAAGGGTTACCAGTGGGGCATGTCAATCGACCTGAACGTCTGTAACGGCTGTAACGCATGTGTGGTTGCCTGTCAGGCTGAAAACAACATTCCAGTCGTCGGCAAGGAGCAGGTGTGGATGGGTCGTGAGATGCACTGGATCCGCATTGACACGTACTTCTCCGGTGATGCTGAGCATCCCGAGATTTATCAGCAGCCGGTTGCCTGTATGCAGTGTGAGCATGCCCCATGTGAGATTGTCTGCCCAGTCGCGGCCACCGTGCACGATGCAGAGGGTATCAACAACATGGTGTACAACCGTTGTGTGGGTACCAAGTACTGCTCAAACAACTGTCCATACAAGGTTCGCCGCTTCAATTTCTTCCAATACAGCGACATGGAGACGCCATCACTCAAGTTGCAACGCAACCCAGACGTGACGGTACGTACCCGTGGTGTGATGGAGAAGTGCAACTACTGTCAGCAGCGTATCAACGAAGCCCGCATTGATGCTCGCACCCAGGGTCGCGAGATCAAGGACGGCGAGGTTGTGACCGCATGTCAGCAGGCATGTCCGACCCAGGCAATTGTATTCGGCAACATCAATGATCCGTCATCGAAGGTTGTCCAGCTCAAAGCGCTCGAGAAGACCAGCTACACGATGCTTGACCCACTTAACACCAAGCCACGCACCAGTTACTTGGCCAAGCTGACCAATCCAAATCCCGAGCTCGGCGGCACACACGGAGACGCATGATGCAAACATCGCAAAAGATCAACCAACCCGTCGTTGAAAAACTCGACGAACTGCTGGCACCAGGGCAGACGTATGCCTCAGTCAGCGCCAAAATCGGCGATATCGTGCTATACCCGGTGCTCAAGACCCCTTGGGGGTGGATTGGTGGCATCGCGATAGCCGGACTCTTGCTGATGTTGTATCTCTACTCACTTGCCACACTCTTCACGGTGGGTATCGGTATTTGGGGTATCAACGTACCAGTGGCATGGGGCTTTGACATCATCAACTTTGTGTGGTGGATCGGTATCGGTCACGCCGGCACGTTGATTTCAGCCATCTTGTTGTTGTTCCGTCAAGACTGGCGTACCTCGATTAACCGCGCGGCCGAGGCAATGACCATCTTCGCTGTGGCATGTGCCGGCATTTATCCGCTGGTACACACGGGGCGACCATGGTTGGACTACTGGTTCTTGCCGTATCCGAGCACGCTCGGCATGTGGCCTCAGTTCCGTAGCCCACTTGAATGGGACGTATTCGCCATTTCAACCTACGCCACGGTCTCCGTGTTGTTCTGGTTCGTCGGCTTGATTCCCGACTTGGCCACCTTGCGCGATCGTGCGCAACACCCCGTTGCCAAGTTCTTCTACGGTGCGTTATCACTTGGCTGGCGCGGTGCTGCCAAGCACTGGCAGCGGTACGAGGTTGCATCGTTGATTTTGGCCGGCTTGTCAACGCCATTGGTATTGTCAGTGCACTCAATCATCTCGTTCGACTTCGCTGTTTCACAGTTACCAGGCTGGCATGTCACCGTCTTCCCACCATACTTTGTGGCTGGTGCGGTGTACTGTGGTTTCGCCATGGTTATTTTGTTGATGATTCCGATTCGCAAGCTCTTCGGCTTAGAAGGTCTCATCACCTTGAAGCACTTTGACGTCATGAGCAAAGTGATGTTGGCGTCAGGATTAATCGTAACGTACGGCTACTTCGGCGAGATTTTCTACGCCTGGTATTCTGCGAGCATTTACGAGTACTTCTTGATTGTCAACCGCACGGTTGGTCCATACGCATGGTCATACTGGGCGTTGATTATTTTCAACGTGTTGATTCCACAGCTATTGTGGTTCAAGCGCTTCCGCACCAATTTGCCAATTTTGCTGGTCATTTCGGTAGCCATCAACATCGGCATGTGGTTTGAGCGTTGGGTCATCATCGTACTCAGCTTGCACCGTGACTTTTTGCCATCATCGTGGGATGTGTACAACCCATCGTTCTACGACTGGGCCACGTTCATCGGTTCGTTCGGTCTGTTCTTCGTGCTCTTCTTCTTGTTCATTCGTTTGCTGCCGATGATTACGATCTTCGAAGTACGCGATTTGGTGCACAAGACGGCACACAAGGCACACGACCAAAAGGGGCACTAGCACGCAGGTGCGTAGCGGTTGGATGAGGCACTCATCCAACGGTCAATGAGAGGTTTGCATGTTCAAACGCAAGTCAGAAGCGGCCACAGCCGCACCCGCCGCACCAGCCACGTACGGCATCATGGCGGAGTTTAGTGACACAGACGAGATTATTCACGCTGCTGAGAAGATTCGCGAGGCTGGATATACCAAGGTAGAGGCATACACGCCAATCCCGGTACACGGTCTTGACGAGGCACTCGGTCACAAGCCTTCACGCTTGCCGTGGCTCGTTCTTGCTGGTGGTTTGACCGGTTCATCGGGGCTCTTCGCCTTCATGACCTGGGTCAACGTTGTCGACTACCCAATGAATATCGGTGGTCGCCCATTGTTCAGTTGGCCTGCCTTCATTCCAATTACATTTGAAGGCATGGTGCTGTTCTCAGCCTTTGCAGCTGTCTTTGGTCTCATCTTCATTTGTGGTCTACCAATGCCATATCATCCAGTCTTCAATGCACCAGGATTTGAGCGTGCATCCGTTGATGGATTCTTCTTGTGCATTGAGGCCAAAGATCCGCAGTACAACGCTGCCAACGCAAAGAGCCTATTGCAGGGACTCGGTGCCAAAGCAGTGCACGAGTTCAGTGAGTGAGGGACAGATGCAACTGAAGGTAACTTCACTCCGACGCACCAGCATACGCGTCATTCTGCTCGGCATCTTGGCCTTGGTCTTTTCGGCTTGTCACCTCGACATGTACGATCAGCCCAATTACAAGCCACTCCAGGCAAGCGACTTCTTTGCTGATGGTGCATCGGCCCGTCGCCTCGTCGACGGCACGGTATCGCGCAACGGTCTCAAGATCGACGAGCGCACGACCGGTCGCGTTGGTGGTGACCCAGCTGGCGAATACGTCAGTATCGAGCAAACCGGTGTCGAGCTTGGCGAGGCATTGGTTGCACGCGGACAGGCTCGCTACAAAATTTACTGTGCGTCATGTCACGGTGAAAAGGGCAACGGTAAGGGTATTGCAGCCGGCCCAATCGGCAAGGGTCCACTCGGATTAGTTGTGCCCAGCTTGTTCTACGTAGACGAGATTAAGGGCAAACCAGTTCGCGGTGAATCGTTTGACTTGGCCAGTGCACCGGATGGTTATTGGTTCAAGGTGATTAGTCAGGGTGTAGCAAATCCCAACTATGACCCCAACAAACCGCCCACACCGGACAATCCACGATATACGATGGGTCCATATAATCATCGCATCCAAGATGTGAACGATCGCTGGGCAATCATCGCGTATATCCGCGAGATGCAGAAGAATCCACCAGAGAAGTAAGTGTGAGCGCGTAGCAGAGTACGGACTCTGCTACGCCAACGGTAAGGAAATAACCGTGGCAGAACAGACTGAAAAACTTAACTCCACCCTGAGTAATCTTCAGCGGTTGGCAGGTATCGTTGGCGGTGGAGCCCTCGTAATCACGTTTGCGGGTATCGCACTAAGCTCAACGAGTCAGGTACTGCAATCGTACCTGTTTGCGTTCCTTTTCTTCTTCGGACTCTCTGCCGGTAGCATGTTCTTGTTGAACTTGCAGGCAGTAACGAGTGGCGTTTGGGGTTTAATCATCCGTCGCTTTGTTGAGGCAAGTGCGATGATTATCCCGTGGATGGGACTTTTGTTCATCCCAGTTGCAATTGGCATCGTACTTCAACTCGCAGATTTGTACCCATGGTCGAATCCTGCAGTGGTTGCAGCTGACTACATCCTTGAACGCAAAGCACCCTATCTCAACGTACCATTCTTCTTGGCACGTACTGTGTTCTACTTCGCCGTATGGGGTTGGTTGGTCTATCGCATGCGCAAGTTTTCGATTGCCCAAGAAAATGCCCCGATGAGTGAAACAATGACATGGCGTGACAAGATGGCCCAAACTGGTGGACCAAGTGTGCTCGCACATGTCATGTTGTGGACGTTTGCCGCCACTGACTGGGGTATGTCACTCGAACCACTCTGGGCGTCGTCGATGTATCCAGTCGCCTGGATGGCCGGTCAGATTTTGACCAACTTCGCACTGTGGATTATCGTACTCTGGTTGCTGAGCAAGAACAATTTGCTCGGATACGACGTACCTGTAGATCGCTTGCACGACCTCGGCAAATTCGCCTTCGCCTTCACCGTACTGTGGACCTACTTGAACTTCTCACAATACCTGATTATCTGGTCAGGTAACGTGGCCGAATTCACACCATGGTTCCACTATCGCACATTAGGTGGGTGGCAGTACCTCGCGATTGCCCTGGTCTTCGGTCACTTCTTCTTGCCGTTCTTCTTGTTGCTCTCACGACACACCAAGCGCAACTTTGGCGTCGTGGCGCGCATCTCGATGTATCTGGTTGCCATTGAGTTGGTCTATGTCTTCTGGCTGATTAATCCGGCCTTCAATCACGATGGCTTCAGCATTCATTGGACACACTTGACGGCATTCGCCGGCGTTGGCGGTGCATGGATCTTCATGTTCCTACGGCACTTGCGCCAGTTGCCCATCCTGCCCAAGCACGACCACCGCATTCCTGAACTTGAGGCACAACTCAAGGGCAAGCATGGTCATGGGCATGCCAAGCCTGCTCCCGCGAACCACTAATCGTCGTACAACGACGCCCTCCAGAGCGTAATGGCTCTGGAGGGCGTTGTGCATTCTACACGATTCATAAGCCTCTACTCATCTATCGTTCATGAATCACCGGCATACTAGAGGCATACAGATGAGTTTACTCATCCCTCAGCGCCGAACCTCTGAATCCTCTTCATCCTCATATACCCCAACCCCCTGCTGGCCACACGGCGATAACCAGCAGGGGTTCTTCTTAGGTCAGCGTTTATCGGCAACCCGTCGCATCCGCACTATCCATGCCACTATGTCACTGGCCACCCTGATTATGTTGGCATTGCATCTGCGGTAATCTGCGGAGTACGACTCCCCCACGTCGCGAGTGGCCATGTAGGCACACTCAGTGCATCGACCATCCACCATGCGACATCACGGCGACGAATTGCATCGTTTGTGGCAAATTGATCAGTGACACGCACGCGACATGTCGGTGCGCCCGATATGAGTCGTGTCGGGCGCGGCGCCAACCAATCAAGTCCACTGGTGGCCAACACTTGCTCCATGCGTGCCAGATCCGCATATGCAGTGCCAATCATAGTGGTAGCGAGCATCACTTTCATTACCGTGTTCAACCGTACCGCACTCTCTGCCACGCCAGCCGCACTAACGGCGATAATCCGTGGCACACCGAAGCGTTGCATACTCCCACACAACACGGCAGCTGCTTGGGATGTCAAATTGATGGGCGACAACGATGCAGACCATGGATTAGCCGGATTACGACGTTGCATGCCAATGCATGAGATGACCGCATCAATGCCACTCTCCATGGCCATCATTACTGCCGCGGTGTTAAAAATATCAACCTGAATCTTCCGCCATACGTGTTGACGAATCGGACTACGCGACACGGCATATACCTCATACCCGTATACCGCTGCCACATCAACGACAGCCTGCCCGACACCGCCACTTGCACCAGCCACAAGAATGCGCATACACAACCTCCTCGTGCACCCCAATCTCCGAAAACATCTGCGATAATGAACATCATATTCATCATGCACAAAAGGATCAGCGATGCCACAGCAGATAGAAGCATCTCAGCTCGCTGCAACGCGTATTGCACCGTACATTATCACCACGCCCGCACAACGCATGCGCCACATCAGTCAGGCGTGCCACGCTGATGTGTGGATGAAACAAGAATATCTTCAGCACACTGGTTCATTTAAACTCCGCGGCGCACTCAATGCCGTGTTGTCACTTGATGCCCACCAACGCGCTCGCGGAGTTGTAGCAGCCTCGTCGGGCAACCATGGCGCTGCGGTAGCGTATGCATGCCAAATCGCCAATTGTCGTGCGACCATTTTTGTGCCCGAACAAGCAGCACCAGTCAAAATAGCGGCCATGCGTGACCTTGGCGCTGAGGTCCGTCTCGTGGGCAACGACAGCGTGATAAGCGAAGCAGCTGCCCGCGACTATGCGCATACGCACCAGCTCCCATACATTTCACCGTACAACGATGAAATCATCATGGCCGGCCAAAGTACACTCGCCCTAGAAATACTCAAACAGATCCCCATGCTCAACACAGTCATCATCGCCGTCGGTGGAGGCGGACTGATTGGCGGCATGGCAGCAGTACTCAAAGCCCACAACCCGCAGATGTTGATTATTGGCGCTCAACCGACTAATTCGGCCGTCATGGTTGAGTCGCTCCGTGCCGGACACATCGTTGATATTCCCAGCGACGACACCATTTCTGATGGCACTGTAGGTGGGATAGAACTCGATTCGGTGACTTTTGCCCAGTACCAACAATATGTTGATATGACCGTCCTGGTGAGTGAACGCGAGATCGTCACCGCCATGCGTGACTACATCAATCGACACCATCATCTCATCGAAGGAGCTGCTGGCGTAGCACTTGCAGCTACGACCAAGTTGGGAGCATTTTTGCGGGGGAAGGTAGTGGCCGTCATTGGTTGCGGTGCAGGGATAGGCGTCGAACGCCTATGTGCGGTAATGCACGAACATCACTAAAACATGCATCATCGGCGCAGGGGTTCTTCCTGCGCCGATGATTACGTACCTAGCCTAGAGATCAACCTTGACTTCACGGCCTTCGCGTTGGCTACGATAAATACCATCCAGAATTGACATTACGTAAAGCGACTGCTCGGCCGGCACTGGTGATGGCAGGTCGTTGGCAACTGCCTTAGCAAACTCAACACACTCTTGTGCGTGTGGCTCTAGTTGATCACGCGTGACTTTGAGCTGGCGATTGTAGAGTTGACGCGTATCGTAGTTTGTCGACAAAAACTCTGCCTTTGGCCAGTTTGCACCACCATCTTGACCGTACAACCAAACCTGCATATCCTCACCCATGGTGTCGTGATGCAAGGCCCAGCTGACTTCGATGACGAGTGTTGCGCCATTTTCGAAACGCACAAAGCCGGAGGCAAAATCCTCGACGTCCATTTCTGCGGGCACCGTACCGGGGTGCCATACAGAGAATGAGCCGGGCTTCTTCATGAGTTCGTTGCGCGCAACGCCGGTGACGGAGACTGGCTTGGGGTGGCCCATCAACCAGAGCGTCAAGTCGAGCACATGCACGCCAATGTCGATACACGGACCACCGCCGCTCAGTTCCTTCTTGATGAAGCCTGCCGTGGGAATGAATGCATTGCGGCGCAACATCCAACTGCGTGCATGGTAGACCTCGCCAAGTGCACCGGCTTCGATCTCTTTTTTCATGGCCTGTGAGACGCCGGCGAAGCGGAAGTGCTGGGCAGTCATCAACTTCTTGCCAGACTTGTCGCGAGCGGCAATCATCTTGCGAATTTCACCAGGCGTGGGTGCGAGGGGCTTTTCACAGATGACGTGCTTGCCAGCCTCAAGTGCGGCGATGGCAATTGGAGCATGATGCATGTTTGGCGTACAGATATCAATAATATCAATGTCAGGATTTGCCAAAAGCTCTTTGTAGTCGGTGGTCGTATGGCTGACACCGTACTTTTGACCCCATGCCTCAAGTGCCTTTGCACTAATATCTGCACCGGCAACGACCTCTGCATCTGGCGAGGCTTGCCAACCAGGCATATGCGTATGCGCAATGCCACCAACGCCGACAACGGCAACTTTCAATGGTGCCATGTGACACTCCTGTGTGATAGCGACAAAATTTCACTCGCCGCAATTGTACCACACGATGATTGTCTGTTTCACATGTGTACGCTCCTTGGTATAATTGGCATGTACACGCATGCACGAGGCCGCCATGATTCGCATTTTGCCACCGGCCATTGCCGCCCAAATCGCTGCCGGCGAGGTCGTTGAACGTCCAGCATCGGTCATCAAAGAGCTCATTGAGAATTCAATTGATGCAGGAGCGCAGACGATTTCGGTTGAGATAAGCGGAGGTGGCGTCAAAGAGATGATCATCCGCGATGATGGTCATGGCATTCCTGGTGACCAAATCGAAACAGCATTTGCTCGACATGCCACCTCAAAGCTGAACGCCGCTGAGGATTTATTTGCCATACGCACGCTAGGATTCCGCGGCGAAGCGTTGCCGTCAATTGCAGCCGTCGCCCAAGTCAGCTGTACCAGTCGCACGCGTGACGCACAGAGCGCCGTTGAATTACGCATCGCCGGCAGTGAAATCCAAGACAAGCGGATGGTTGGCGCGCCGGTCGGCACGACGTTTGTTATTCGCAACTTGTTCTACAATCTCCCGGTACGGCGTGAGTTTTTGCGCACACCCGGAGTCGAAAGTGCCGCAGTAACTGCCGTCATCACGCACTATGCGCTGGCCTACCCTGCAATTCGTTTTGTGCTGAGCATTGATGGCAAACCGCGACTACAAACAAGCGGGAGTGGCGATCTGCACGATGTTCTCCTTTCGGTATACGGCATTGATGTCGTCAAAAACCTCGTTCCCGTAAAGATGTCGCAGGGCGATGGTTTGTACCACATCAGCATCAGTGGCTACATCTCGAATCCGACTATAAGTCGGGGTAACCGTGAAGCGATGCATATCAGTGTGAATGGACGCGCTGTCTCACCACGCAACCAGATTGCGGGAATCTTCGATGACACCTATCACACGTTGTTGATGAAAGGGCGATTCCCGTATGTAATTGTCAGCATTCAGGTTGATCCGGGGGCAGTGGATGTGAACATACACCCGACCAAAAGCGAAGTCAAGTTCCGTGATCCGGAGTATGTGCGCCACAACCTGGTCGACGCCATGCGTCCACTCATTCAAGGTACCGCGGTCGTGCCCGAATGGAACCTTCCTGAACCGACACAATCGCCGACGATGACACCATCAGCACCAGCAACTCCCGAACGAAGCGCAAGCGAGCGCCGTCTCGACTACCTGAGCAATCTCGATCGTCGCGGGAACACGCCGCCGTCGGCGGCTGGTCGTTCTGGACAATCGCAGCAACCGATGCGTGAACGCACCCACGAACGCGATCTTTTTCCGGCACCAGCGGCACCTGCCCCTACACAGCCTCGTTTACCCAGCATGAACAACGAATCAGCACAAGTGGCCGGGGCTGCCGTGGCAGCTGCGCTGACACAACAGCGCGCCCAACATCACGGCCCGCTGCCAGCGTTGCGCATCATCGGTCAACTCGCCGGGCTTTATATACTGGCAGAAGACGACGTACACGACCTCTACATCATTGATCAACACGCCGCTCACGAGCGCATCAACTACGAACGCCTGATGAATCAACGCCAGCGTGGCAAAATCGAGACGCAACCGATGCTCATCCCGCAACAGTGTGACTTTAGTCAGAACGACATCATTATCCTCGCAGCCCACATCGACGATCTCAAAGCCTGGGGATTTGTGATTAGTGAGCACGAACAATCAATTGTCGTTCACACCATCCCGGCCACCGTACACCCAAGTCGCGTCGAAAGTGCATTGTTGCAAATCGCCGGCTACCTACGCGACGGCGACGGCAGTACCCCGGCCGATTGGCAAGAAAAGATGTTGGTCACACTCTCGTGTCATACCTCAATCCGGGCCGGACAAACGCTCTCAGTTGCCGAGCAACAAGCGCTCCTTGTACAACTTGCCCAATGCGAAGGTCCGCGCACTTGCCCACATGGTCGGCCAACGGTGATTAGCATGCGCCTCGATCAATTCGCCCGCCAGTTTGGTCGGATTGTCTAGGAGTATGGCATGTCGCAACCCCCAATTATCATCATCGGCGCCGGCATTGGCGGACTCGTGAGCGCACTGAGTCTGCATGCAGCCGGCTACGCATGCGATATCTACGAGTCGGTCAGCGACATCAAAGGGCTCGGCGTCGGCATTAACTTGTTACCCATCGCCGCTCGTGAACTCGACGAGTTAGACGTCCTTGAGCGCCTGATTGATGTGTCGGTGCAACCGACGACCTTGCGCTACTTCACCCGGCGCGGCCAACAAATCTGGAGCGAAGCGCGTGGGCACG
>VGPG01000047.1 GCA_016875555.1 Chloroflexota bacterium
CTGTTGCAGAGCACAGGAACATTTGCTATAATCAGTTGTTGAGACTCTGATGAGCACTTGTCGTTTGAATTATACGGGAGAACCGTCACCTTGGCGAACACCAAATCAGCCCTCAAGCGCATCCGCATGTCGGAAAAGCGTCGCGAGCGCAACACCTCCTACAACTCACGTGTCAAGACGATGCTGAAAAAGGCAGAGCAGACCGTTGCTTCTGGGAAAGCAGACCCAGCCGCAATCACTGCTGCCATCAGCACACTTGACAAGGCAGCAGTGAAGGGCATTATTCACAAGAATAACGCCGCACGCCGCAAATCACGCCTCATGAAGAAGGTAAACGCAGCCGCCAAGTAGTCGACGACTGCGTTGCTAGAGCCCTCGTAGCACTGCTATGGGGGCTTTTAGTTTTATGCTTCCATCACGAGCAGGTCAAGCCCTGCGAGTACATCTACCGCACCAGTTTTGCTTTTGTGATCGAGCGCGAGCAGGCGTTCGTGGAGTCGCTCAAGTTCATTTGGGCCGAACCCGCGTGCCTGTTGAATTGCCTTGTCGGTCAAAAATCCCGGTCGTAAGCCGACTTTGGTCGCAATATCATTTGCTCGCATACGCTGGAGTTCGAGTTCTCTGACCTGTAGCAGAATGCGTACGTGGCGTGCCACCATGAAAATAATATACTGCGGTGCTTGGCCATCCATGACAAGTTTACGGAGTTTGGCAAGCGCCGGTCCATTACGTCGTAACGCCATTTCATCGATGAAGCTGAACAAGTTTTGTTCGGTATCATCAACTACCATGAGCTGTACGACTGCTTCGTTGATTTGTCCACCTGGGCGCACATAATTCGCCAATTTATCGAGTTCATTGATGAGCGTCCGACCGTTGTTGCCAACCAGTGCAATGAGTCGTGCAGTAGCGGCGTTGTCGATGACAACTTGTCGCGCCCGTGCTTGTTCACCAATCCACCGGATTAACTCTGTTTCTTTGGGATGGAGAAATTCCTGCACTTGACCAATTTTACTTACATGGTTGAAGATGGCATTCCGTTTATCAAATTCTTCGTTTTCGTTAAACAACACATCGGCCCAGCCTGGGATACGATCCAGATACGATTTTAGATCTTCACGGTCTTTACCTGCTTTTTGATGTTTCAACAGGTCGTCTACGATGACTAAGCGACGATCGTGCAAAAATGGAAACGCTTCACAGGCATTCATTAGCTGTTCAAGTTTGAAACGCTTGCCTTCGAGTCGTGCCACATTCAGCTGTTGTGCTGCATCCGGTATGGTAGCGAGCAACGACTTTATAGCCATACTTCGCATGTATTCATCTGGACCGTAGTAGATTGCAATCATGATTATTCCGTGTATGTGCCGATGGCTTTGAATTCGGCGTACGCTTGCACGTGATTGGGATGTGGTAGTTGTGGCAAACAAGGGCGGCCTAAGGTAAGGTTCTCCGTCTGGTTCAGAATGGCTTTGATGGTGGCTACCGCACCTGCTTTGCGCACGTATGCATCCACTTGTGCAACTTGGTGTTGAATCTCGTGTCGATCAGGGTGGTCTGTAAGTTGACGTAATGATTTAGGGACGATGTTCGCAATTGCCAAGATCGAACCTGCAGCGCCGTCGTTTATTGCTTGGCCGAGTAACGGCGCGTTGCCGGTGTAAATGTTGAGCTGTGGATAGCGCGAACAGAGCATCTGTGTGTGGGCTGCATCTACTGCACTGTCTTTGATGCCTTCAATTGATTGTGCGTGACTTGATAATAATGCGTCGATGACGGTGGGAGTAATGGGTACACCAGTCATTGGTGGAATATGATATAGCACGATGCGACCACCAATGGGTAACGCATCACATACTGCACGATACCAGGCGATGACTCCGGCTTCTCCTGCTTGTTTGTAAAAAAACGGGGGTAGTACAAGCGCAGAATCTGCCCCAGCCTGAATTGCGGCATTCGTAAGTGATATTGTATCGGCGAGTGATTGACAGCCCGTGCCTGCAATCACCTTGAGTGAGCCGCGCTGCGAAATGGCAGTCACGATGATCTCGAGGCGTTCTGCAACACTGAATGATGGACCTTCACCTGTAGTACCGCATGGCACGATGCCATCAAGTCCACGTGCTTCGAGGTGCCGGATGAGCTGTGCGAATGCTAGTTTGTTCAGTTTGCCATGTTCATCGAGGGGTGTTGCGATAGCGGCGTGTAGGGCTGGCATGATCTCTCCTTATACACAAAGCATAGCAGTGTGACAGATGTCATCATGCTATAATTTGTAGTGTACATCGAAACGAGGTACCTATGATACGCGGATTTCTATTCGGAGTAATTTCTGCAGTGTTCATCTACATCTGGGCGCGTCATCAACCAGCGCGAGTGGTTGGACACCGTCATCAGGTGCATCCCGATGCACATATCCAGAGCGATGCTCTGCGCACCAGCACCGAAATACTAACAATTATTGAACGAGAGTCACCATGGATACTAAAGCCCAACGCAAAGCAATCCAACAACTTGTAAGTGCGGTGCTGGCAATCATCGCAGCGCGGCTTGCGATTTGGATTGTGGATCAAATCATGGGAGACAATTAGTCGTTCGTTGCACGTGTTTTCATCATGTCAGCGTAATATCCATGATATTCAACTGGGAGCATCTCGGCGATGTGACACATCATCTCGTCGGTGAGTGCGGTCATCTCATCTGGATCAATATTGAGCACACCACTTTTCGAAACCGGTTGCCACGGCTTGCCGTACGTGATTGTTATTGGTGCACCTATGCCCTTTTCTACACCGCAAATTGCCACCGGAACAATCGGGACACCTGCGCGTACCGCCATCCGTACCGCACCTCCACGACCTTTTTGAAGCTTCCCATTTCCACTACGGTGACCTTCAGGGAAGACGATCATAATGTTGTTATTTTTGAGCGTGTCAACGGCAGCATCAAGTGCTGCGGTGTCGCTTTGGCCACGTTTGACTGCGATTGCTTGCATCGAACGTAACCACCATCCGAGTACGGGTTTGAACAATTCAGATTTGGCTAGCCAATACGGAATGTGCGTCAACGGTACTGTGCCAGCGACCACGAGAATATCATGCCATTTGACATGATTGACAATCATCACGAATGGAGTGCCTTCGTGTGGGAGCGCCTCTTTGCCAACAACCTTCCATTTGAGCACCCCTAGGTTCCGCAGAAATGCGGTGATTGTCTGTAAAAAGACAAAGTGGCGGTATGCAAACATGTCTATGTTCCCTGCTGGTACGACTGCATCTTTTCGCGATAATGACCGTGATATTCTGGTGGTAGTAACTCGCACATTTTGAGCATGATTTCATCGGTGAGACGGCTCATCTCGCTCGCAGGTATTTTTTCACTGGTCGGGTCACCCTCACGTACTTCGGGATAGTAGGGTTTGCCGATGATGAGTTGGCGCTTGCTGAACCAAAATTTGCGTTGTGTGCCAACAATCGCCATCGGCACAATGGGCACGCCGCCACGCAGTGCAATACGAGCTGTGCCACCGCGGCCTTGCAACATTTGGCCATCATGATTGCGCGTTCCCTCAGGGAAGATAACGACGATTCCTCCATTACGCGCACAATCAGCTGCATGGTCAATGGCCTGAATGTCCCGTTGACCGCGTTTGACGGGGATGACTTGCATCATCGTGAACCACTTGCCGAATAAACTGTTGACGATTTCGACTTTGGCGAGCCACCAAGGCCGGTGTGATAGGGGTAATCCCCAGCCAATGAGTGGAATATCGTGCCATTGAATGTGATTACACACCAAGACCATGCCTTGTGGTCGTATGGGAAGATTCTCCGCTCCACGAACGCTCCACGTGATAAGTCGGAGTTTGTTACACAACTCGATAAACGAGGTTATTGCCACGAAATTAATGATGCTCAGCATGTCATCCTCTGCCAACTTATGAAGCACGACCAAGTTGAAGTTCATAGACCATATGACCACCGCTCCATCCGGATATGGCAACCAGCACTATGGCGAGCGTAAGCATAATCGCATAATTGCGATACGTGTCATCGCTCCACACTGGAGTGGCGGTTATTTTGCGTCTAATTTGCCATGCACGCCACACTACAATAAACAACGCAATTGCGCTGAATGCATGTAAATTTATCCAATTAAGCGCTTCTGCAGGGGTAGCTGGATTGTTGAGATGACCAACGGCATCTATAGTGCCGGTGATGAGGCTTGGGACCATGCTGATCCAACCAAATATGACGAGATATAAACTACTTTGCTCGAGTTGCACATGCTGCTTGTACCGTGCCCACATGGCAAAGACAAAAGCGGCCACTACGGCTCCGATAGGCACATGAACGGTAGCAGGGTGAAGAAGAAAGTCAATCATGCGAGTATGTGTTCTTCTAGGCTGAACCTGAAGTATCATACCATACTTCACATGGTATGATGCATAGTAGTCATATGCATAGGTCTGGTTACCGTATGATGTTAACTCGTCGAATTTTACAAATTGTGGTGATCTGTTGTTTCGCACTTGTCTGTGTCCCGCGTGCTGTCTTTGCACATGGTTTGATTGCTGGCGGTGCACAGGTAATCGAGGTGGATGCTGGCAGGTATCCATTGCGTATAGAAGTTCAGGTGCCAACGGGTGCGCCGACAACGCTTACTGCCCGTGTGTGGCCAGTGCAACACTTTGAAGGCGCAGCATCTGTTTCACTCAAAGCAACACATGTGAATTCGCAAGTATTTGATGAGCAACTGGTCTTCGTACCGGAAGGTCAGCACACGATTGCGGTCTTTGATGTGGCGATTACGAGTGTTGGTACGTGGGATTTGCTATTTGTAGTGCGTGATAGTCGGGATCAAGAAGGTATTGTTGTGGTGCCTGTCACCGTACCGGAAACGTCTGCACCACCACTCACGATTCCGCTATTCGTGGCATTTGGGCTGCTCGCAATTACACTGACTGCCTCGATAGTTTGGCCAACTCCCGCCCCCTGGCTAAAGGGATTGTATGCGCATGGATTCACTGCCTCACTGGTCAGTGCACTGGTGCTAGGTGGTGTATATGTGTGGCCATCCGTCGTAGTCGAATGGCGTACACCGACAAATCAGTCACGCCCGTATGCAACTGCTGTGATGGCGGTTGACACTCGCGCACTCATGATTGAGCTCTACGATGGGGCTACTGGTTTGCCAGCAGACGATCTCGTGCCTCATCATCAAGCGTTAATGCATATGGTCATGATTGAAAAAACATCGCAGACATTTTTACATGCACATCCTGCACGTATCGCGACGGGCGTCTATTCCTACGATCTCACCAATATCCCAAATGGAACGTATGATGTTGCCCTAGAATTGGAACGTATTGGGAGTGGCTCGCAAATATTACGTGGAACAATTGAATGGGTTGGTAGTGATTTGCCCGCGCGTGCACCCGCGACGCGACGCTCACCGGTGCCGGCGGAGTATACGCAGAATGACCTTACATTTGCCATAACCACATCTAATGTGCCGCGTGTAGGTATGCCGACCACAATTAATGTGGCAGTAATTAGAGATGGGAATCCTGTCCCCGCACTAGAATATTGGTTGGGTATGCGTGGGCACATGATTGTACGCGATGTGCAAGGAAGTTTATTTGGGCATGTGCATGCTGCTGGAGCGATGAACGATGATTTTCAACCAGTCGCACAAGCGGGTCATACCGTGCAATTTGTCTACGCGTTTCCACGAGCCCAAGAGTATCAACTCTGGGTGCAAGTGCAAGTGAATGGGCAAATACTCACGGTACCTGCAGTACTTTCGGTGCAGGAGTAATACAGTGGTTGGTCAGCGTCTTCTGTTGGTGATGAGTATGGTGTTTGCATGTGTGCTTGGTGCATGTGGCGCGCCAATCACGGCACAATCCGAACACTTCCGTATCACAATGACACTCGAGCAAGAGGGGTTAGGCAAACGTCCCGTGATGGTTACACTTGTTGATCAGTCAGGCAATCCCGTTGATAATGCTATAATTACATTGTTGCCAGTGATGCGCCAACACGGCATGCTAGCGCCACCTTTGACTGTACATGCATCGCAATCAGGCGAGTATCTCTTCCCTGATGTGAATCTTGATATGAGTGGTGAATGGCAAATGCAAATCACCATCGTTGTTGGCACTACCACCGATTTGATAGAAATTCCTGTAATCATTGAGTGAGGAAAAATGAATCCAGAAACTACCATGCTCCTGGTCAATGCAGTCGTTATCGCAGTTGCATACACGCTTGTGTATCCACGCTACGCGGGTTCACAAATGTCCAAGTTGACATTCTATGATTTGCTGATTAGTTTGATGCCGCTCTCTATTGCGTGGTGGCTGTACGGCGACAGCGGTCACCAGTTCAATGCCATCATTTTCCAGACGAACTGGTTTGTATTCACATTAGCAACATACTTCATCATTGAAATGCCGATGACTATCGGCTATATGCGGGCGTATATCAAAGATCCCGACGACAAACGCTAGCGCGACGCGTCACTCGCGCCGTCGTGTGATTGTCACGGTATCGCCCACACGAATCACGCCGTGTGTGCGGTGAATGAGATTTTGCCCGAAAATCACCCCATGGCCGATTTTGCGGAAAGACGACATCGTAGCAAGTGGTTCGTGTGAGCGTTCACCGGTTAATTGATCGGTGGTAGTGACCACACATCGTGCGCACGGTTTGACTGCAGTGACTTCGACGTCGCCGAGACGAATCTCATGCCATGCATCTTCATCCCACGCAGGCGCACCGCTCACGACAATGTTTGGGCGGAACCGATTCATGCTCACGGGTGTTGTCAGTTTGGTATTGAGGTCGTCGAGCGAGTGTGCGTTCGTAATCAAACTTGCATATCCGTCCGCAAAACTTACCGCATCGTCTGCTTTCAATGCAAAATCAGGACTGACTAAACGACGGTACGAAGGTGCCATGACAACCAGTCGGCATGGTTGGCCGAGGAGCGTGCGTAACCAGGTTGCTACGGCGTCACCTTGGTCAACGACCATGCTGGTATCCCGCCATATGGTTACAAGGCGTAGGGGTCCTGTAGTAGTTGGTGTCACGACGATACTCGGCACATTCGGTGCCGAGAGTAGCCAGCCATCTGCATGGACGACTACTTCGATGAGTGCCATGGAGGGCACTTCGCGTTGTGACAAAAACGTTCCGTCATTGTCCACGACTAACATGCGCCGATCGTGCGCCAGACCGATATCTTCGACGACAGCGTCAGACAATGAAATACCACGACATCCTTTGATCGGATAGATGTAAAGACCACTTACGGTGAGCATTGGCACGTTTCCCTCTGTTGCACAGTCTACATCGCGGTCGACGGTTAGGCGTTTTTCAATTGTTGTCGAGGACTCACCCACGGTACATCGGCAACCCCGGTCAAATGATTAGCTGCGCGCGCCGCGACAAACAGAAAATCTGACAGACGATTCAAGTAGACACCGATCACTGCATTACAGGCTTCTTCGCGGGCCAGGGTAACAACATATCGTTCGGCACGACGACATACGGTACGCGCGAGGTGCAGTTGTGCAGCTGCAATACTGCCGCCAGGCAAAATGAACTGCGTAAGTGCCGGTAGATGTGATTCGAGCGTGTCAATTGCTTCTTCGAGGGTAATCACATCGGGTTGTTGCACGCGCGGTATATTCGCCGCATCACCTGGGGTGGCAAGATCTGCACCTACCACGAAGAGTTGGTTCTGAATTGATGCTAACATTTGATCGATCGAATCGGGAAGACCATGCGCACGTGCGAGTCCAATCGTTGCATTGCACTCATCCACAGTGCCGTATGCATGCACGCGAATGGTGTCCTTGGCCACGCGTAGTCCGCCCCACAGGCCAGTTTCGCCCTCATCCCCTGTTTTTGTATAGATCTTCATCGTATGCTCCTAAAAAATACCGCCGTGTGCGTCATGTCGCACACGGCGACAGAACGATTATCGTAGCTTGATGTGCAAATCCCGCAACTGCTTTTCGTCGACCGGTGATGGTGCTCCCATCATCAAGTCTTGTGCTTGTTGCGTTTTGGGGAAGGCAACCACTTCGCGGATGGTGGCTTCATCAGCCAAAATCATGGCGATGCGATCAATGCCGGGTGCGATGCCTGCATGTGGTGGTGCACCAAACTCGAATGCCTCGAGCATATGGCCAAATTGTGCTAACGAAGTTTCACGACTAATGCCAAGCAAGTCGAACAACTTCTGCTGGACTTCACGACGGTGTATACGTACTGATCCACTTGCGACTTCATACCCGTTGAGCACGAGGTCGTACGCTTTGGCACGTACGTTCCCAGGATCGGTGTCCATTAAGGCGACATCGCTGTCGAGTGGTGCAGTGAATGGGTGATGGGCTGCATTCCACCGATTGTCCTCGGCATCCCATTCAAGCAGTGGGAAGTCGATGACCCACGCAAACGCCATTAGGTTGGGATCTGCTAAGTTGAGTCGATTGGCGAACTCACGACGGAGCTTGTCGAGTACGGCAGTTACCACTTTTGTGGTATCTGCCACGATGAGTACCATGTCGCCAGGCTGGGCGTTCATGGCTGCCAAGATGGCCTGCATTTCGTCGGTGCTCACTTGCTTCGCAAACGATGAACGCAACTCGCCACCATCAGCAGGTACTGCCGCCCACATCAGGCCTTTTGCACCATTTTGGCGGGCAATGTCCGTGATTTCGTCAATCTGTTTGCGCGAGTAGTTGGCGATGCTGGGCACACAAATACCTTTGACTTGACCACCACTGGCAACAGCACTGCTCAACACGGTAAAAGCGGAATTGGCCACAATATCGTTCAGTTTGATTAGTTCGAGTCCGTACCGAAGATCTGGTTTATCAGAGCCGAATCGCTCAAGGGCTTCAGCATAGGTGAGACGCATGAACGGAGAGATGGTACGTTTGTGTGGTATCACCGCAGGGACCATGGCAGTAAAGAGACGTTCAACCACGTCAAGGACATCTTCCATTTCAACAAACGCCATTTCCATGTCCAATTGGGTGAACTCTGGTTGACGATCCGCGCGCAAGTCTTCATCGCGGAAACAGCGGGCAATCTGGAAGTAGCGATCGTACCCGGCAACCATCAACAACTGCTTCATTTGTTGTGGTGATTGTGGCAACGCAAAAAACTCACCGTCATGGACGCGGCTCGGGACGAGGTAGTCTCGCGCGCCTTCAGGTGTTGACTTGGTCAGGATCGGCGTCTCTATTTCGATGAAGTTTTCTTTGTCAAGAAAGTCGCGTATAAACTTGACGAAGCGGTGGCGCAGTATCAAGTTGCGTTGCATGCGCTCACGACGCAAATCGAGATAGCGATACTTCAGCCGTAGTGGTTCTTCTTCGTTGCCATCACGATTTATCATCAGTGGGGTCTGCTTGGCTGGATTGAGGACACTCACTGCAGTGGCCACCAGCTCAATTTCGCCTGTACCAAGTTCAGGATTAATTGCCTCAGCTGGGCGTTTACGCACATTACCAGTGACTTGAAGTACAAACTCACTGCGCGCTTCACTTGCAATCGCATGTACTGAAGCGTCATTGGCCGCATCAAAAACGACCTGAGTCAAACCATATCGGTCTCGTAAATCGACAAAAATGAGCGGACCATGGTCACGTCGGCGATGAACCCAACCTGCCAGAATAACGCTTTGTGAATCGTGGTGCGCGCGTAGTTCACCACAGGTGTGCGTACGATACATAAACTCCTCGTGCATTGCGCCGGATGGCAGTTACTATCTCGTATTATAGCACTCTGCCTATCACCGTGATTTGCTGTTTCTTCGAGCGACGATGAGCATCTGTTCACTGTCACTATCAAATGGCGCTAAATCGTAATTGCCATAACAATATTGCAGTGTGAAACCAGCGCGTGCAAGCAGATGTTCTATCTCGAAACGCCAAAAGTATCGCATTGCAAAGCTCGCACTCTTGCGTTGCACGCCGGAGTGTACGTCACTGATGTCATACATAAATACCACGTGAATGAGCTGCTGTGCAATGTCACTCCATTGCGAGACGAATTTGTGCACCAGACGACCATCAGCCAGGCTAAATCGTTTATCGAGTACCACATCACCCTTATAATTTGGTAGCGTGCGCATGTCCGGATGAAACAAGTCAAGCACCAGATACCCGCCTGGTAGCAGGGAACGATGTACGTTATTGAGTGCTTGAAGTTGATCATGCACTGAGGTGAGATGCATGAAAGAGTTCAGCGCCACGATGGCTAAGCCGAACCGGGTGTCGCTCTGCCATGTACGTACATCTCCCTGATGGAGTTGTAATGCGGTGACATTGTTACTCTCTTTTGTTCGTTGCGCGATTGCTAACATTTCTGCAGATGTGTCAACTCCAACGACTTGATTGCCGTCTGCAGCTAGAGGAGTACACACACGACCAGTCCCACACATGTATTCAATAATTGGCCCACGTGCATGTTTTGCAAAGGCACGATAAAAATCGACATCTTCTTGCACTTCTGCAAAATCAATTGCATAGAGCTCGGCGATTTGCTGATATTCTTGCATGTACGTTACCGCCGATCCACCAGGCTTGCACGACCAAAATCAGCATCGTATCGCTCTGCGTGTTTGCTGTGAAGAAATTCCTCGAACTTTTCAACGCCATGTTGTTGTAAATACTGGCGTTCTGAACGTGTCAACGGAACAACCCAGAGCGTTTGAATGTAGGCTTGTGGATGATCAATTTCACCGGCAGGATTTGCGTCGTAAATGTGTGCGTCATCCAAAAATGGATACGTCAGGTACAAGTACTCCAGGCGCGAACCAGGTACGATTGGTTCGCCAATTGGTATCACGTATCCAGGGCCGATTTCGATGGAGTGTACATGTGGGAACTCAGCAATCATGAGTAACATTTCACACGCCACTTTGTCGTAGTCAGCGGGTGCGTGCATGAGATATTCGTGTCGAATACCACGCGGGTCGCCACTGCTTTGTGCGCTTTTGGGAATGACCGAATAGGCTGCACCCACCGTGCAAAAAATGTTGAACAGAGGGTTCTGTTGATATGCGCAGATGGTGAAGTTTGCTGATATTGCGTTATTAATGCCTTCTGTACCTTGTTTGGGTCGCGCACCATACCGAAAGCGCGGCTGTCCCTTCCATGTGAGCAACCGGTCATACACCAACACACTTGGGTCGCGTTCGCGGTCCCAGCGTTGCGACAACAAATCACGATATGGGTCGACTGTCATGGGGATGTTCCTGTCCAAGCTTCTTTATAATCGCCACCAATCACGAGAATCATGTTTGCGTCGGAACTAGCTCCCTGTGGTCGCGCGCTGTTGATGACCACTTGTGATTCACTCAATGAAAGTGCCTCAGTTAGTTTGGCACGCTCCTCAGGATGATCCCCGATATCGTACAAGATGGTGGTGGTTGTGGGAGTGCCATCACTTGCTGCTACCGTGGCAAATCCCTGACGAGTCAGATAATTCGTGACTTGGCCGGCAACGCCGTTTATCTGTGAACCATTCAATACTTGTAGATTCACGATGCCCGGGACTTCGGCGCCGCTCTGCCATTTGTTCACCAGAATTCGAATATCTGCCGCATTCCAGTTAATGTCCGACCCATTTACGCTATCCACACGTACGGCGCTCGGATTAATGGCGAATTGCGCAATGCGGTCACCATCGAGTCGTGTTGCAATGCCTGCCAGATCGGTCATCGTGCTGATGTCTCCGAGCGGTAACGTCGTACGAACGTTTTGTTCGAGTACTCCTACCCACTTCGGTAGCAGTGACATGTTAGCGGCTAATCCACGGCTCCGCACCTGGCGAAGCACATCTTTGAGTACTTGCTGTTGTCGTTTACTGCGGTCAAAATCGTTCGAAGAATGTCGTGACCGCGCATATATGAGTGATGTGCGGCCATCCATGATTTGCAGACCTGCTGGTATGTAAATCCGTTCGACGCCATGATTTTCGGTCGGGTATTCTGGGTCAATAAGTGTTTGCTTTACATCAACCATGATGCCACCGATGCTGTCGACGATGCGTTCAAACCCTTGAAAATCAACTTGTGCGATGTAGTCAACTTTTATTTTGAGAAAGCGTTCGAGCGTCTCAGCAGCCGCAGCTCCACCACCAGCATCAGCCTCTGTGCCACTACCATAGAGCGCTTCGGCATTGTAATACCCGTACGAAAATGCTCGATTGACCTTGCCATAGCTGCCATCTGGGAGTGGTACCACGGAATCACGTGGTATTGACAGCATGGTGGCCCAATTTTGAAGTGGATTCACGCGTACCAAAATTAACGTGTCGCTACGTACGCCCTCATCGACTGCCTCGGCGCGCTTGTCGACGCCTATCAGCAGCATCGTAAACGGCTCTTTCAAGGTTGCCGGGGTAAATGGTTGACTGAGGTCGATTTCATCTGGCGTGGTGCCGGTCCCTGGATCTTGTTGGTTGGGATCTGGTTGCGCGTTCGGTTTGTCTTGATTCAACCGTGGGTCAGTTTGTTGAATTGCGCCAAGTGCCTGGTCAGTACGTCGTAGCACGGCAAGTGCAGAACCTGCGATGCCAAAGAGTAAAAGTACAACAAGCACAATAATGTATGTCCGCCACGAGTTGGCTTGGCCGCCGATGCGTCGCGATGCGAGATGATATGGTGAGGCCTGGAGCGGCACAGATTTGACTGGACGTCGGAGAAGTTTTGCAGGGCGAAGCGATCGTCGTCGCATTGTCTTCGGCACGATTAACCCACTTTTGTTCCAATTAAACACATTATACAACAATGATGCACGTTCATTCGTCTATGTGTATACTTTAACGAGTTACAAGCATTATGAGTATGGTAAGTTTCTGAAAGTTTCATGACTGAACGAAAATCATTGATAGACCTTCTCCTTGAAGAGGCTAAGAAACGCGGCATTTACCACCCTACCCAGAAGGTGGAACGTCCACTTGACCTCGAAGACGATGCGCTTGTGCCGCCCGAAGATCGAGCCGGGTATCGCATGTTGAAAAGTAATGGGTTTGCCCCGCCGTTTATCGAAGAACGCGTGCAACTCCTTCAGGATCAGGCACGTATTCGTCAGGAGCGCAACCAGTTACTTGAGGTGTGGCCAACCTTGTCAGATGCGCGGAAACGTGAGCGCCGTGCACACTTGCACAAGCAGTACGAAGATGTATGGCGGAGAACGCTCGATTTTAATTTGCAGGCTCCGTTAGCGCTCCACGTGGAGGGGGTACGTGTGGAGTATGAATTACGAGACTTTGTTATCACCATCAACGATGGTTGAATCTGTGTCAGTTACTTCCGGTACTTCGGTAATGGGGTCGACGATACTCGTGTCATGTTGAGAATGTTCGATGTTGTCGTGATATGTGGGTAAATTAATTGCCCACAGGACTTTTTTACGGATTGCAGAGGTACTTTCGTCTGCGCCAATAATGTGGTGGTGAAGCCAGGGTGCCTCATCAAGTGTCTCTTCTTCAGCATTCGTCGCAATTTCTGCATACCAATGTGCTGGATGTGTTGGCTGATCGACCTGAGCAAATGCCGTATGTTGCATTAGTACATTGGTGTTACTGGAGATAAGTGTACACAATTCATTGACTTCTACCACACTGACAACTGGGGCTGCATGAAGCATCAGTTGTAAATCGTTTGCGTGTAACTGGGTTTCGATTGCAAGTAAATAATACGCAATGCGTTCGTGAAAGGCTGAGTACGCATGCTCAAGTGGTACTACTAGACCGGTTGCGCCGAGCAATTTCGCCATTTGAATGCAATGCTGTATTTGTTCGGCAATTATTGAGCGGATGCGATGCTGAGATTGGTTATCTGGCCAGGCATAACTCGGTGTGTACAGCCATATGTTGGCAGGGCAGTGAAGCAGTTGTGGTCGTACGCGTCGAACCCACGGTTTCCATTGTTCATCGAGTAATTGTGCATCTTGTGAATCACGGATGAAGACATCGAGGTGGTGCGTTGCGATGACATCGCGCAAAATAGGTATTTGTTCTGCGGTGACAATGATACCTGTCGACTTCGATGTGTTCATTGTTTATCTCATAATGATTCGACGTACACCTACCGCAATTGCAAATATTCCCGTACAGACCAACACAATGGTCGCTCCAGTTGACACCGAAAAATGATAGGAAATTATCAAGCCAATCATAGCAGATAATGCGCCAATCGTACCGGCAACCCACATCATTGTACGAAGATTGCGAGTGAGGAGTGATGCTGCAGCTGCCGGCGTCACAAGTAGTGCAGACGTGAGTATGACGCCCACAACCTGTATGCCGGTAACTACCGTAAATGCCAAAAGGACTAACAGTACGGTGCGTAAGTGGTCTGTATGTATCCCTGCTACTTCGGCGTGTATAGCGTCGAACGAAGCAAGTTCAAGTTCTTTGTGAAGCAGTAACAATAGTATAATCACTGCAACCGACACTGCTAGGATCATCCACAGTTCCTGGGTTTGTACACTGAGAATGTTGCCAAACAAAATATGATTCAAATCACGAAATGACTGTGTGCCACTCATCATCACTATTCCGAGGGCGAACATGGCGGTAAATATGACGCCGATAGCAGTATCTTCACGTAGACTACTCCGTTTGGCCAAGTAGCCAATTCCAAGCGCAGTCATGACGCCTGCGACCACTGCACCACCAATCAAGTTCCAGCCATTCAGATAAGCGACGACTACACCAGGCAGTGCGGTGTGCGCTAATGCGTCACCGATGAACGCTAATCGTCGCAACACGACATAACTACCGATTACACCACATGTGATTGCAATGCACAGAGACGCCCAGAATGCGTTCTGCATGAATTGATATTCAAATGGTGTGACGAACCAATTCCAAATATCAGTCATAAGATTCTGCCATCAGTAGGTGAGGATATTGGGTGGCAGGGTGGAGCGTAATCATCCGACCTTCGTGGAGATGTGTAATATAGTCAAACTCATCGCGCAGTCGACTCGTCTCGTGTGTAGCCACGATAGATGTGCGTCCAAGTTGTTGGAGCTCTGCCA
>VGPG01000048.1 GCA_016875555.1 Chloroflexota bacterium
AGAATCCGTGGATTGACGCGATTGATCCGCAACCGAGTGCGGCCCCCTATAATGACTGGAATGCTCGTATTGCGGCCGAGTGTTACGCCCCGAATACGGCGGCTCGTATCTTGGATGCCCGCGGCCGGATTCAGCATATCGTCAACAACTATGCCTGGATGAGCTTTAATGTTGGTCCGACGTTGATGCGTTGGCTGGCGCAACATGATCGTGCCACGTATCACGGCATCATTGCGGCTGACCACGAGGGGCGCCAGCGCTTTGGTGGTCACGGTCCGGCTATTGCCCAGGTCTATGGTCACCTCATCATGCCCCTGGCTACCCCGCGTGATCGGCGCACCCAAGTTGCCTGGGGTGTGGCGGATTTTGTGCATCACTATGGACGTCAGCCCGAGGGGATGTGGTTGGCCGAGGCAGCCGTGTGTACCGATTCGCTTGAGGCGTTGGCCGAGTACGGCATCAAATACACGATTTTGGCGCCCCATCAAGCAGGCGCTGTACGCATGATTGGCACTGACGAGTGGCACGAAGTCGATGGGCAATCTGTTGATACAACTATGCCGTATCTGGTGCAGCTCCCCTCGGGCCGTCAGATTGCTATCTTTTTTTATAATGGTGGGGTCTCGCAAGCAATCGCCTTTCAGGGGATGCTTCAACGCGGTGAATCCCTTGCTCAAGCACTATTGACCGGGCTCGATGATGGCGTGCAACCGCGTTTGGCCCATGTGGCTACTGACGGCGAGACGTACGGCCACCACCATCGCCATGGCGAGATGGCGTTGGCCTATGCAATCCACCATATTCATACCAATCATTTGGCACGGATTACCGTGTACGGCGAATATCTCGAACTTCATCCACCGACACACCACGTCCGCATCGTCGAGCAGAGTTCGTGGAGCTGTGCGCACGGTGTTGAACGCTGGCGGAGCGATTGTGGTTGTCATTCGGGTGGTGAGCCAGGGTGGAACCAGGCGTGGCGTGGACCGTTGCGCACTGCGCTCGATTGGGCGCGTGAGTCGATTGACCGCCAGTGGGAGCAACACGTAGCACGCTACTTCGCACGGCCATGGCAGGCACGTGATGCCTACATCGCCATTATTAATGCACCGAGTGATACAAATATCGATCAGTTCTTGCGCACATATGGACGTACCAAAGAGCGGTGGCCGGCCCTTGGCTTGCTCGAACTCCAGCGTCAATTGATGCAGAGTTTTACCAGTTGCGCCTGGTTCTTCAATGATGTGGCCGGCATCGAGACGGTGCAGGTGTTGCGATACGCTGCCCGGATGATTCAGTTGGCTGAGCAGGTGATGGGACTCGATTTGGAAGAGGGCTTCCACGAACAACTCGAGCGCGTAGTGAGTAATACCGGCGTGACAGCAGCACAACTCTATGCCGAGCAAGTCAAACCGCACGTCCTATCACTTGCCGATGTCTGCGCCCATGATGCGTTGACTGCCGTCTTTGGCTCGAAACCTGATGACATGCTCTACTTGCATCAGGTACACCGTGAAGCACAGCAGCAGTGGAAGCTCGATGATATGGCAATTGCGGTGGGCGTCTCGCAGGTGATGTCTGTGTTGACCGGCGAACAACAGCGCTTTGTCTATGGCGTGGTCTTTGCTGGAGCGCAGGTGCTGGCCGGTGGTGTACGCCCTGCCCCCGAGCGCTATCAGCGCTTGTTGCATAATGTGTCACGTGCAGTGACGGCTCATCAGCGCGAAGAAGTTGAGCGTGTCATGATTGCGGAACTCGGACAGTTCGAATATTCGCTGCGGTCCATCTTTCGTCCGGAACAACGTGGCATCATGCGCACTATGCTCACCAGCGTCATGACGCGGGTGCAACAGCAGTACCACGATATGTATCATGAACATGCGAGTGTGATGCGCTTTTTGGATCACATGGGCATGACGCTCCCACGCGAACTGCAGGTGGCTGCGGCGATGGCGTTACAGGCCGATATCCGCGCTGCGTTGACTGCCGCAGTACCAGCAACAGCAACAGTCATCGAGGTAGTACAGAGCGCACAGCAATCAGGTGTGGTGCTCGACAAAACAGTCATCGCCTACGAGGTATCACGTGCTTTACAACGTGTGTCGGCACGCTTGGTTGAGTCACCCTGCCACATTGACTTCATCACCATAGCCCTCGATTTGGTGCAAATTGCCACTCCCTATGACGTTGATTTGTGGATGGTCCAAAACAACTATAATGTGGTCTGGCAGCGTGATTATCACGCCATGGTGGCATCAGCTGAACGTGGTCACCCCGTATCGGCTACATGGGTAACGGCGTTCCGTGAACTAGGTGTGCGGCTAAACATGGCCATTGTCATTGATGAATAGTTGAGTGGAGAAAGGTCGTTCCGATGACGGGATTCGTAATTACGGGGGCGATGCGTCCCGAATACGGCGAGATTTTGACGCCCGAGGCGTTGGCGTTTGTCGCCGAGTTAGTTGAGCGCTTTGAGCCACGTCGCCAAGAACTGCTCAAGCGCCGGCAACAGCGCTGGGATGAGCTCAAAGCCGGGCGCTTGCCCGATTTTGATCCGGCTACGGCCCATATACGTGCCGGTGATTGGCAGGTTGCGCCAGCGCCGGCTGACTTTCGTAATCGCCGTACCGAAATCACTGGCCCTGTCGATCGCAAGATGGTCATCAATGCGCTCAACTCGGGCGCTCAGGTCTTCATGGCCGACTTCGAAGATGCCAATGCACCGTTGTGGGACAACGTCGTACAGGGGCAAGTCAACCTGCGTGACGCCATTCGGCGTACCATCGAGTTGGTCACCGATGGCAAAGAGTATCGCCTAAATGAAAAGACCGCCGTGCTCGCCGTGCGTGCGCGTGGTTGGCACCTCGATGAGAAGCATGTCACCTACAACGGCAAGCCGATTTCGGGCGGGATGTTCGACTTCGGTCTTTACTTCTTCCACAACGCCAAAGAACTGCTGGCACGCGGGAGCGGCCCGTATTTTTATCTGCCCAAGTTGCAACATCATCTTGAAGCTCGCTTGTGGAACGACATCTTCGTCTATGCTCAAGACCGCCTCGGTGTGCCCCAAGGCAGCATTCGTGCCACCGTGTTGATTGAGCACATCTTGGCGGCGTTCGAGATGGACGAGATTCTCTATGAATTGCGTACCCACTCAAGCGGTCTCAACCATGGTCGCTGGGATTATATCTACAGCTTCATCAAGGCCTTCAATCATCGCAATGATTTTGTGTTGCCTGACCGCGCCCAAGTGACAATGGGCGTGCATTTCTTGCGTTCGGCTGCCGAGTTGGTGGCCGCCACCTGTCACAAACGTGGTGCCCATGCCATGGGTGGCATGTCGGCCATCATCCCACGGCGTGACGACGTGGCCGCCAACGAGCGTGCGTTGGTCAATGTACGCGCCGACAAAGAGCGCGAGGCCAATCAAGGGTTTGATGGCGCCTGGGTCGCGCACCCCGGTTTGGTACCGGCCGTACAAGAGGTCTTCAACGCTGCGTTTAGTGGTGATAATCAAATTAGTCGTGTGCCGCAGGTATCGATTGCAGCCGCTGATTTGCTGATGATTCCAACGGGCGAGATTACTGAGGCTGGTCTGCGCAATAACATCAGCGTGGCCCTCCAGTACATCGAGGCTTGGTTTGGTGGGCGTGGGGCTGTGGCAATTAATTACTTGATGGAGGATGTGGCGACTGCTGAGATTTCACGCTCGCAGATTTGGCAGTGGCTCCACCACGGTGCGGTATTGAATGATGGACGACCGGTCGATGCCGCCCTTTATCGTCAGATTCGTGACGAAGAGGTTGCTGCCCTCCAGAGTCGCTTGGCAGGCCCACGTCTCGATCAAGCAGTGGCCTTGCTCGACCAATTGGTGCTGACCCCTGAGTTCGTCGAGTTCTTGACGGTACCCGGCTATCAGCAGATGGCATAAGCTGATACAAAACAGGGCGGTGTACCGACATGCGTCGGTACACCGCCCTTGTGTGTGCGCTTATGCGCTGTGGTTACGGCGGAAGGGCGAGGTGATGATGTGCATCACCCAGTCAATTGCGCTGGCGATGATATAGAAGAGCCAGCGAATCTGCCACAACAAGGTGACAACCGGCTTGCGGAGTGGCGAGCGCGCAATCACGATGGTGCCGACGAGGACGCCCAGCGAGATGCCGAATTGCTGGAGCTCGGTCAACTCGATGTGCGCATACGTGTGGAGGAGCAACTCGCCGCCGATGACCAAGAGGAGCAAGAATGCACTCGCCTCAAAAGCCGGCTCCCAGGCAATCAGACGACTGAAAATACCAGCCGCAAAACGCATGAGCACGATGCCGATGGCGACGCCCAACATGACAATCCAGAGTTTGTCTGAGAGCGCCACGGCAGCAATCACGTTGTCGATACTGAAGGCCAAATCGGCCAACTCAAGCGCACCGACGGTGGCCCAGAATCCACTGGTTGAGAGACGTGCCACGCCCCCCTCAGCCGCTATACGATGCTGATGAAACTGCTGGCCGAAGTGATGGATGGCCAGATACATCAGGTATCCGGCACCGGCAACGCGCAACCACGGGAACTGGATAATCCACCCGGCCAACACGAGCATGATGCCACGCCCTACATACGCACCCAGCAAGCCAACTTTGAGGGCGGCATCGCGTTGATTGCCGAGTACCCGTTGGCCCCAGCCTTCGAGGAATTGGAGTTGTTTAGGCCATGGAATCGGTTTGTCGTTGGGAAGATGTGCCACCATGGCACCCAGAACAGCTGCATTGTCAATTGAGAGAATGCCCTCAAGAAAAATCAATTGCAGCACGATGGTAATAAGTGCAATGTCGACGACGTCCATAGCCTTCCTTTCAAGTTACCGTATAATATTACTACTACATTGCGTGTCGTCAACCAGCACGCAAGATTTTTTGTGTGTGCAAGTTGGAATCAGACATTAACCAGGTTGATTTTGGAGTGGAAGGATACGACCATGGCAGTAGTGGCAGTGGTAGGTGCTCAATGGGGCGACGAGGGCAAAGGGCATATTGTTGATATTCTGGCTGCCCGCGCCCAAACCGTGATTCGCTATGGTGGCGGCAACAACGCCGGCCATACCGTCGTTAATCGCCACGGCACCTTTAAGTTGCACATGGTTCCCGCCGGCATCTTTGAACCATCCACCTTGAATATTGTCGGTAATGGCACAGTTATCGACCCCAAACACTTTTTGGGAGAACTCGATGGGCTGACCGCTCGGGGCATCGCCGTTGATAATGTGCGCATCAGCGATCGCGCACATGTGATTATGCCCTATCACGCCATGCAAGATCGCTTCGACGAGGAGCTCAAGGGCGATGCCAAAATCGGCACCACCGGGCGTGGCATCGGCCCCGCCTATGCCGACAAAATGGCCCGCATCGGCATTCGCGTGGCCGACCTGCGCGATCCCGTGCTCTTCCGCGAGCGCCTGACTGCTGTGCTGGCCATCAAAAATCGCCTGTTGACGACCTATTACAATGCCGAGCCGATTGATTTCGATACCATCTACCGCGAGTATGTCGCCTACGGTCAACGCTTGGCGCCCTATATCGCCGACGTCTACCCTGACGTGCAACACGCCCTCGAGGCGAATCAGTCAATCCTACTCGAAGGTGCGCAAGGTGTGCTGCTCGACATCGATCACGGCACCTATCCGTTTGTGACATCGTCACAGCCGGGCATTGCTGGGGCCAGCCAAGGCGCCGGGATTGCGCCGAGCGAGATAGATCACGTGATGGGTGTCTTCAAGGCGTATGCGACGCGCGTCGGTTCAGGCCCATTCCCGAGTGAGGTCGATGGCGCTGCGGCTGATGCCTTGCGCCAAATGGGCAAACCCTGGGCTGAGGTGGGTACTACCACCGGTCGCTTGCGTCGCGTCGGCTGGTTCGATGCCGTGGCCGCCCGCTATGCGACACGCCTCAACGGCATTGATCGACTAGCAATCACCAAGTTGGATGTGCTCGACGAAGTCGCTGAGATTGCGATTTGTGTCGGCTATCGTCATAACGGGCAACTCATCAATCATCCGCCCAGCCAGCCGGAGATTTATGCCGAGGTTGAGCCAGTGTACGAGGTCATGCCTGGATGGTTGAGCCCCACCCAGCATGTGCGCACCTGGGCTGATTTGCCGGCCAACGCCCAGGCGTACGTCAATCGTCTCTCTGAGCTGTGTGGGGCCCAAGTCTCGATGGTGTCGGTTGGTCCCGGGCATGACCAGATCATTGAGGTGTTGCCCATTCTCTAAAAAAGTGTGGCCGGGGTCAATCGACCCCGGCCACCTTCACGACACATGACTACCGCGCTAATTCGGCAATTTTGGCTTTGAGCACAGCTGCTGATGGCTCCACCAAAACCGAACCATCTGGGAAGAGAATTGTAGGCACTGACTGATTGCCGTTGTTCAGTTTGCGTACAATCTCGACCGCACTTGGTTCCTTCTCAATGTCTATCTCGGTGTAGCTGACGTTTTCGGCTGCAAACACTCGCTTGGCGATGCGACAGTCTGAACACCACGCTGTGGTGTACATGGTGATACCGTTACTCATGATATGCTCCTCGTGTCATCGGTATGACTACATGAGTAGTATACGCAAATTAGTCGTATTTTCAAATATGTGCATGAATGGTTGACAGAGTCATTCTAAAATATGGCACGTGGTATGCATAGAATACAAGGCGAGCGCAGGCATGATGGATTGGCAGAATCACCCTATTTGGTCACGACTTGCACCGATCAGTGCGCGCTTTGCGCACAACGGGTGGGAGTGGCGCATTGTCGGTGGTGTGTTGCGTTCAATCGTGATGAATCAACCGATTGATGAAATTGACATTGAAGTTGTGGGAGTCCCCATTGCGCATGTTGCCGCCGTGCTCGGCGACATGCAACGCCATGGTGTGGTCGGCACAGACAAGCCGATTATCCGTCTGCACGACAGCGATGGATGGATTGACATCAGCACAACCATGCATCACGATATTGTCGAGTCTACCCGGTATCGTGATTTAACCATCAATGCCCTCGTGTTGACGCCCGATGGCGTGTTGCACGATGTGCACGGTGGCCTGGATGATATTAGTCATGGCCGATTGCGCCATGTCGATGAAGCGCACTTCGGTGATGATCCAGTGCGCGTGTTGCGGCTGATGCGCTTGGCAGCACAGCTGAACTTTACGGTCCACCCTGAGACTGCGCTGGTTGCCCGGCGTCTATTGTCACATGCACCTGACCTAACGCCCGATCGTGTCTGGAACGAATGGCGACGTTGGGCCTTGTCCGACCACCCACGCCAGGGGTTATGCGCCTTGCATCAGTGTGGATGGTTACCGGCATATCCCATGTTGGTGCCGCTTGTGTCGTGCCCACAAGATCCAGTCTATCACCCCGAAGGCGATGTCTGGACGCATACCGGGTATGTCTGTCAGCATGCCGTGGTGACGGGTGCTGATCTCGATGAAGAGCGCCGGATTACGTTGTTGTTGTCCGCATTGTGTCATGACCTGGGCAAACCGTATACCACTCGTGTTAGTGCTGGGCGGATTGTTAGCCCCGGGCATGCTGCAGAAGGTGTGTCGTATGCTGAGGCATTTCTGGTGGTCATCAACGCACCAGAGCGCTTTGTTGAGCCAGTCAAGGCGCTCGTGCGCGAGCACATGGCCGTCTTTGGTGCGCAGATTTCGCCACGCATGGTGCGTCGTTTGGCAGCGCGACTCCATCCAACCGATATCGATTTGTGGAGTCGGTTGACCCATGCCGATGGTGGTGGTAGTCCGCCGCTGCCCGTGCGTCATCACGGTGCCGAAGTGATGCATCTTGCGCAACAGTTACAGGTTGTAGTCGACAAGCCCGTAGCGCTGGTGCGTGGAGCAGACGTCTTGGCACTCGGCGTGCCACCCAGCAAGCGTGTGGGTGAACTCTTGCATGCCGCGTATGAGGCACAGCTTGATGGTGAATTCGTCGATGTTGCTGGTGGCGTTGCATGGTTACAACGCGTCTACGGCATACACCCGCCGACGTAACACGTGGCACTGCGTTCATCAATTACTCATGTCGCTTTGGGGGCAATTCGTCTGATTGTGGTAGAGTTTTGATATGGTCATATTTGGTATGGTTGTGCGTGTGCATCAAACGGAGGTGTGATGATGTCATCAACCCCAATGGCGTTACTCGGTGTTGTCCCACGGTTTATGATGTGGCGCGGGCACCGCATTGCACTTCATGAGACCGGTGATGGTCCGACGGTATTGTTGATTCATAGTATTAATGCGGCAGCTTCTGCCCACGAGATGCGCAATCCGTTTCGCATGTTGGCAGAGACGCATCGTGTTGTTGCACTTGATTTGCTTGGTTTTGGTGATTCGGACAGACCAAAACAACTCTATACGGCCGATTTGTACATTGAGCTGATTCGTGACGTGGCACGCAGTCTCGCCACCCCAGTGACAGTTATCGTTGTATCGTTGAGTTCGGCATATGTACTGGCCGCGGCCGCATCCGAACCTGCACTGTTCAAGCAAATTACTGTGATTTGTCCTACCGGGCTAGAGGACTTGGTGGTTCCGTCACAACCGGGGATTGCCTATCACGCCCTCTCTGGTCCATTCGGCACTGCCGTCTTTGGTGCGTTAGTGAGTCGCCGGAGCATGGATTACTTTTTGGAACGCATGACGTATTTTAATCCAGATGCATGTGATCGTATGATGCGCGATATGTACTACCGCACTGCGCATCAGCCGGGTGCACGGTGGGCGCCGATTTGCTTTGTGACGGGTCTCCTCAACTGTGATTTGCGACCGCTCATCCGCCAAATTAGCATTCCAATACAGATTGCCTGGGGGCGCTATGCGCAGACAACGCCGGTGACGCGCATGTCAACGTTTGCTGCTGCCATGCCACATGCGCAGGTTAATGTCTTGGATGCGGGCATGGCGGTACAGGACGAGGTGCCAGAGCAGTTCATGGCCTCAGTCAAACAGTTTTGGCGCGTAAATCAGGCAGAATGAAGGAGTATCTATGATTCCATCAACCATGCGCACACTACAACTCGAATCATTCGATGGCCCTGAAGGGCTGTTTGTGCGTGAACTTGCCACTCCTCAACCACGGGCTGGGCAGGTCCTTGTCAAGATGCACACGGCTGCCGTGAATCCATCTGACTTGATGTTCTTGCGCGGGCGTTATGGGGTGCGTCGTGAGCCACCGACGACTCCCGGATTTGAGGGGTGTGGGACCGTCGTGGCTGCCGGTCCTGGTCTGGGCAAGCTCTGGGTCGGTCGGCGCGTGGCGCTTGCCACCCAGGGTAACTTCGGCACATGGGCTGAATACACGATAGCCAGCGCAGTACAAGTCTTTCCGTTGCGCAAGAGTATTAGCGATGCGCAGGGTGCGATGATGCTCGTCAATCCACTTACTGCCTGGGCGTTGATTGATCGAGCAGTGCGCGATAGGCAGCGTGGGGTCCTGTTGAACGCCGCAAATAGCGCGCTCGGGCGCATGCTGATTCGTACGGCCACAGCCCGTGGTTTGACCAGTGTGGCCATCGTGCGCCAGGCGAGTCAGGTGAATGACCTGAAGGCGCTTGGTGCAAGCGCCGTGGTTGTGAGTAGTGCCGATGATTTTGCGAATCAACTCGCTGACGCCTGTCGCACCCATCACGCCGGGATTGGCTTTGATGCAGTTGCAGGCACAATGACCGGTGCGATGCTCAAGGCCCTGCCAGGTGGCGCACGCGTGCTGGTATATGGAGCGCTCTCACTCGAGCCGGTGCAAGTTGATGTAGGGACACTTCTGTTTGGTAATCGGGTGGTCGAGGGCTTTTGGTTGACCGAGTGGATTCGTCAGTACGGCATGACGCGCGTCGTCCGTGCCATGGTTGACATTCAAGGGACGCTGGCGCATGCCATGACGACCGAGGTGTTGGCGACGTACTCGCTCGATCAGGCTGCAGCCGGCATTCGCGCCTACCAAAACAACATGGGCGCCGGTAAAATCATCTTGCGTATGGCGTAATCATACAAAGAGAGCGGCGGGGCGGCAGAGCCGCCCCGCCTGCGTGTTTACCACGTGTAGATTTGAGGTCGGCGGTTGGCCAACGACGGCACACTTTTGCGCAAACGCTCAAGCTCTTGCATGTCGAGTGTGGCCACGACCACCCCTTCACCATCGGGGGCTGTCGCCATCACCGTACCCCACGGATTGATAATCATGCTTCGACCGTAGCAGTGGCGACCAACCGGGTGCTCACCCCATTGGGCCGGCGCAAGGACATATGCCTGATTCTCGATAGCACGAGCACGCAGTAACACCTCCCAGTGGTCTTTGCCGGTGAACGCCGTAAACGCCGCCGGCACGGTGATGATTTTGGCACCGGCCAGTGCTAACAATCGGTACAATTCGGGGAAACGCACGTCGTAGCAGATGCTCAACCCCAGCGTGACCCCGTTCATGTCGGTTGTGACAATCTGATCGCCCGGCAAATAGGTGTCTGATTCGCGGTAGCTCCCCGGTGCAATGTCCACATCAAACAGGTGAATCTTGCGATACACAGCCACCTTATTGCCATGCGGATCAAAAACAATGTTGGTGTTGTAGTGTTTGCCTGGTGTATTGGTCACTTCAAGAATCGACCCACCATGTAACCAAATACCGTGGCGTTTGGCCGCTGCCGCAAATGCGCTGGCTGTGGGGCCATTGAGCGTCTCGGCATTGGCGGGATGGAACTCACCACGCCCCAGGTAATTCACACACTCTGGCATCGCCACAAACTGTGCTCCTTGGGCGACTGCCTCGTCAACCAGCGCAAGTGCGCGTGTCACATTGTGTTGCCGATCCTCTTGAGAATTAATTTGTACCAAACCAACGCGCATTTGCCCCTCCTTGTACTGCTCGGTGTTATGCCTATTATACGTCGTTCATGACAAAGCTCATGGCCTGTAGACGCACGGCTACTTCGTACAATTCACCCTGCACCGGTGGCTGCGGTAGTGCTACATCACACTCTAGCGTGGCTTGTCCATCCACACTTTGGAGTGTCAATCTCCACCAGGGTGGTCGAAAGGTGCTGGCAACGATCCGACCCTCCAGCAAAATTTGTGGCTGATTCCCGAGTGGAATCCCCGCTTCAGGATGAATTAATAAGCGCATATCTGTACTCGGTGGTGCAATGGGGATGACACCGAACGCCGTCTGGCATCCGATGGCATGCGGTTGCAACGCCAACGAGGTCCGCATGCCGAGCAGTGTTGCCACAAACGCACTCTGTGGCGCCTGATAGATCTGCTGTGGCGTGTCTTGTCTGATGATGGCGCCATCACGCATCACTACTATCTGTTCCGCAAAACGACACGCCTCGAGTGCATCATGGGTGACGTAGATAGCAGCCACGCGCTCGTGTTCAAGCAACGCGGGTAACTCATCCAACAAAAAGTCGCGTCGAATGCGGTCGAGCGCCGCAAACGGTTCGTCGAGCAACAATAACGCCGGCTTGGGCGCCAAACTGCGCGCCAACGCCACGCGCTGGCGCTCACCACCCGAGAGCTGCTCGGGCAGGCGATCGGCCAAATGCGTGATGCCCATTAAGTCGAGGAGTTGGCGTACGCGTGCACGAATTGCCAGCTTCTCTTGTCCATGTAGTCCATATGCGACGTTGGCTGAAACCGTCATATGTGGGAAGAGGGCATGCTCCTGGAACATTAAACCGATGCCTCGTTGATGGGCCGGTAGCCACGTAATATCACGGTCGTGATACCAAATATTGCCTGTGTGGCCCGATTCAAGGCCAGCAATAATTCGTAGCAATGTACTCTTGCCACACCCCGATGGCCCAATAATCGCCACGCGTTGTGCAATATCCACCGTAAGCGTACAATCCTTGACCGCCTGCGTAGTATCATATGAATGACTGATGTGTGTGGCGCGTAGCATCGACATGTCGATTGTCTTTCGTAATCTGCCGTCGTGTTCAGTGTACCATTTGCGCTCGCAATCATGATGCGACAAGGAGTAAGCATGCAATCCACTTCACCCCGAATCTGGCTCCTGCTTGCACTGATCAGTGCGGTGGTGCTCCGTATGGTGTTGTGGAACGAGTTGCCGCGTATCGGGCTCATCTCCGATGAGGGTGAATACCTGGCTGCTGCCACCTGGTTGTCGTATGGGCGCGGCTTTGCCTGGTACCTCGATTATTACTGGACGCGCGCACCCCTCTACCCGCTTTTCATTGCTGCCCACCTCTTTATTGGGGGCAACGAGTATTGGGTCTACGTCAGCCAAATCATGCTCTCGCTCGTGCACATCATCCTCGTATGGGCAATTGCAAATCGCCTCGCACCACTGCAACCGGCCATGGCCATCATCGCCTCGTTGCTTATGGCCGTGAATGTCCCCTTGGCCACCGCCAGTCAGACGCTCCTCTCCGAAACGCTCTTTCTCACCTTCTTTTTGGCGTTGCTCTGGTTGGCATGTATGGTGACAACCACCCACTATCGTCGCCCCGTGCTCATCGTAATGGGACTAGTCATCGGCCTCGCCATACTCACGCGTAGTTTGGCCCTCGTCTTTCTTCCGTTGCTCGCCATCTGGGTCTGGGCCTCTGCGCCATCACATCGCTGGCGCGATACCCTTCTCGTGTGTGTCACCGCCGTACTCATGGTGCTCCCGTGGAGCATCTACGCTAGTCGCACCTTTGGTGGCACCATCATCGTTGATACTAGTGGCGCCTACAATCTGCTCCTCAGTGCCAATGCATCAGTACACGGTGATCAGGCTAGTGCCCAGACCGATCGCTTCGTTGATGCGTTGAGTCAGGCGACGAAGTCGCCACCAGCACCGACCTGCGTACCGCATCCCGGCGTGGTGCCGACCCAGGGAGCCCGTCAAGCGGCCATGACTGCCGAAGCACTCTGTCTCATCCAGGCCAACCCGCAGGCATTTGTCAGTCGTATCCCCGCTGAGTTTGTCGCGTTCTGGCAGATTCGCTATTCGAGCGCCGAGCGCTTCACCAAGGGCTTTACCATCGGCAACGTGTCGCAGACCTACGCTGATTTGTTGCTCTGGCTCGACGACGTCTGGTATTTGCTCATCCTCATGCCAGCCGTGATAGGCGTCTGGGTCAGTCGGCGCACGATGCGCGCCGATCAGTGGTGGTTGCTGGTGATTTGGGTGGTCGTACCTGTCTTGTTAGGTGCCGTGCTCTTCAGCATTACCCGCTTTCGCCTAATCTTGTTACCGATGATGACGATTCTGGCGGCCATGACGATGGTTTTTTTATGGCAAAAACGCTGGCGCGATTGGCTCACGCCTGGTGCCGGTGTGGCGGGGGCCAGCGCACTCGTATTGTGGTCACTCGCCGCCACCCCCTTAGCGCATGTCACGGCGCTGGTGCCGCCGTCGTTTTTTGGGCCGTCGCCGTCGATTTGGTTTTGTTATGATCTGACCACACGCGCCCAAGAGTTGCGCGCAAATCGTGAGACGTTTGCCACCTTGTTGCAACAGCCGATAACGCGTGACACCCAACTCCCCTTGCCGTTGCCACTCCCCTACGATGCGGTTGGTCAGGCACTTCTTCTCCAACGCGCTGGCGATGCGCAGACGGCGCTCAGCACATTACCCGCCACGAGTGCCCACGTCGAAGTTGACATTGTACGTGCCGATGTGTGGCGTACCTTGGGCCGGGTCGATGATGCACGTGTACTCTTCGGTTCGACGCCCATCGAGCAACGCAACCCGGTCAGATGGAGTTATACCTGGTTGAGTCCGGCGCCCGCACAACGCATTGATGTCGGCGATGACCTCGATTTGGGCTACATTGATGGTTGTTACGCCAGCGAGTACGATGCGGCACTCGACGCCCGCTTGCGTTGGTGCGGTAACGGGGCGCGGTTACGCTTTCCGCAGGCGGCTGACGGCTTCGTCCAGCAGATCCTCATTCAGGTTGATGGGCGGGCCTGGCCGACCGACGTGACCCCGTACGCGCCGATCGAGGTCTGGTTGGGCAATCAATTGCTCGGCTCGTTTAGTGCCAATCATGCCGATGTGCGGGTCGAACGGTTTGACTTGCCTGTGCTGCCCAAAATGAGTACGATTGAAATAACATTGCGTGGCCCCGAGTTTGTGCCCGATGCCCTCGATTATCGTGGGCAACGTGGTCCACTGCTTGGGCAGATGCGGCGCCTGATGGTGCGCATCGATTGGGCCGCGGTCGTTCCTTCGCCCCAATAATCTGATCAAAGGAGAGTGTTGTCATGACGACACAAGAAGTTCCCAGTCGTAGCCAGGCCAAACAGGCCGATACCTGGGATTTGACGTTGATGTATGCCGACGATAGCGCCTGGGAGCGTGAGTTGGCCCAGGTCGATGCCCTCATCACCCGCGTGGCCGCCCACGAGGGCAACGTCGGGCAGAGCGCCGATAGCGTGGTTGCGGCCGTCAAAGCCCGCGAGGAGTTGATGAAGACCGCCCACCAGCTCTACATCTATGCTCACTGCCGCTACGACTCCGATTCTGGTGACGCTGCCGGCCAGGCACTCAACGCCCGCGCCCAAGCCATGGTCGCCAAGGCCCAGGCTGCAATTGCCTTCATCGAGCCCGAGATTTTGGCCATCGCCGAACCCACCTTCCGTGGTTGGTTGACCAGTCATGCCGAGTTGAGCACGTACGCCTACTACTTCGACGTCTTGTTGCGCAACCGCGCCCATACCCGCACTGCCGAGGTCGAGGGCATCTTGGCCCAAACAGGCGAGATGGCCAGCGCGCCGTACCAGATTTTCGGTGTGCTCAACAACACCGACATGCAGTTCGGCAGCATCAAAGATGAAGAGGGCAACGAGGTGGCGCTGTCGCACGGTCGCTACGGCAAGTACCTCGAAAGCAACGATCGCCGCGTGCGTCGTGACACCTTCAAGACCTACTACCAGACCTACACGTCACACCGCAACACGTTGGCCATGATTCTCTCCAACGGTGTGCGCAGCAACGTGATTAATGCGCGCGTGCGTGGCTACAACTCCGCAGTCGAGGCAGCCCTGGCTCC
>VGPG01000049.1 GCA_016875555.1 Chloroflexota bacterium
ATCTCTTTGGTAGCTAGTACGCATGCCATGCGCAACTCAGTTTCATTGTGGGTCGTCAACTGTGCGGTGGTATAGGATTGGTCGTCTACTAACTCGCCGATCAGATTCCGCACCATCGGTTGCACTCCTAGTGCGTTGAGCACAGCGGCATCGCTCTCTTCGTAACGGAGCGGCTTGATGCCCCGTTTGAGCAGATGGGTAGCGTGATTTGCATGGTACGCCGCCGTATTAATGATGGCACGATCCACGCCACCACGGCCCAACGTACGCGCCACACGCGCCACATAGTCAGCAGCACGAAAGGTATCTGTTTGACCGGGGACAGTCGTCAAGGCCGGCACACACAAGACGTGGGCCTTCACGGAACGCAACGTATCACGAATCCCATCTGGGAGTAACACGGGCAAAACGTGTTCGTACAGCGACCCAGGCGCAATGATGATGACGTCAGCAACTTTGAGGGCGTGCAACACGGCCGCAGACGCCGCTACCGGCGGGTCGACGAAGACGTGCTGCACAGCACCAAGTGGCGCTTGGATGATTTGACTGATGCCACGGCGGTGCTCGGTGTCAGCAATACGACAAACCATGTCGTGTGGTTGATCGGTAACGGGGAGCACATCAATGGCACAGCCCACCTCGCGCGCAAACTGACTGAGTGCCTCGGAGAGTGAGCTCTGGGCGGCATGGGCCAACAGATACAACACGCCGAACGGGATATGACGATGAGCACTATCGATTTGCGCAAAACGATGCTGCATGGTACGCACCGCAGCCGCATTACCGCCGAACGTGCACATCACCTCGATGACGTGCGCACAGGCGGGATAGTGACCGTCACGACGAATTAATGCATCGCTGGCCGTGTCGTTACAGCTCGGTTCTATGACGGTTAATCGCTGCGCAATGGGCTGTAGCGCACGAATTGTTTGAATGAGACCACGACCACCACCCAAAATGACAACATGCATGGCGGAGCTCCTTCATCGACAATCTATCTACATGCTATCACGTTCGCTACGCGTCATCTGAAAGACATGACGGAGCACGTCTGCTTGGGCTTCGTTCATCGTCTCTTTGCGTCGGGCCATCACCTTGCGCGCCACCGCAATCATGCGATCGATTTGATACTCACGAAAGCGTTCGCCGCCCCATGTAAACGGAGGAATCGTCTTGGGCGCAAAATGAACGCCAAATATGTTTGCACCAGTTCCGACCACAGAACCACCATTCAAATGCACGCCGATACCGAGCTTTACGTGGTCCGCTAAGAAACAGCCGAGTTTGAGGCGACCACTGTCAACTTGGCCGTATCCCTCAACCGTGACTCTGATAGAACCGTAGGTGTTTTTGAGGTCACTGGTCGTGGTCATGGCTCCAATATTCACCCACTCCCCAAGGTACGAATGCCCGAAAAACCCGTCATGGTGCTTATTCGAGAACGCCTGAACCACGGTGGCTTCGATTTCACCACCAATACGACACACAGGGCCAATGGTCGTTCCTGCACGCACACGCGCGCCCGAGATCAGTGAACCGTCGTGAATAGCAACAGGTCCCTGAATGAGTGAGAATGGTTCAATTCGGGCGGCGCCAATTACGATTGGACCCTCGCGTGCATCAAGTGCCACGGGCGACTCAATGTGAGCGTTGGGATGCACAAAAATACGCTCTGGAGCCTGCATATGCCACATTGCCGCATCGGGGTGATGATGGGCAGGGATGAATGTAGTCGGATTCAGCAACGACACATCGTTGGTGATGCACTCAGCATTTGCCTCGACGATATCCCACATAAAATTCAGCATGCGTGGGCGATGGGCGATGGTATGACCGAATCGTTGTAGCTCAGCGAGTGCCCGTTGCCCTTGCTGATTGATGATATCAACAAAGATGGCACTTGCAAGTGCCGGTGACAGGCGCGCAGCGACTAACGTGCCTTGTCCGTCGCCGGTATTATTATCGTCGCTGACGATCACCGTACCAATGGGTGCATTCGTCAACAGCTCAAGGCATGCGATATCGAGGAGACGACTATTGACGAGCATAATCGGCACATTCCGACTGAGGAGACGGAGCGGCCATCGCCCTGCACCGAGTGCATCGGCTAGGTACTCGCGGGGTATTGCGGCTGGTTGTTGCCCAAAGCGCGCATGCAGACGTTCGCGTAGCGTAAAGATGCCACACCGAATATCCGCTGCAGTACGCGTATAGGTGAGTGGCAAGAGCGAACGATACCCTTCGTCTTCAAACAACAGAATCGTATCATCCATGCCCTATGTACCCCGACGCAAAATATTACGAATAGCGGCAGCAACTTTATCAGGGTCGTGACGTAGCACGCGCACGGTGCGGCTTTTGCCGGGATCATCGAGTGATGCGGTGAGTTGTACCACGGCCGTGGCAAGATCCGCCTCCACCACCACAGCCCCCTCGACCACGACTTCACTGCCAGCATCGCGATCGATGGCCTGTACCACCGTCTCTTCGTATTCTTCGGGCGCCAAGTAGACCGGGGTTTGATTGGCAGCCGCATAGATGCGTTGCACATCGGTATCGATGCGTTGGGCATTCACGAGAACATAGTCGGGAGCAAACCCACCGTACCGCACAATTTGGCGGACATGATCGGCCACCGTAAATCCACTGGTCAAACCGGGTTCGGTCATAATGCTACAGATATAGATCTTTTTTGCACGACTCTGCATTAATGCCTGACGTATCTCAGGAATCAGCAGATTGGGGATAATACTCTCGAATAAGCTACCTGGTCCAAGGACGATGACGTCGGCCGCTGCAATTGACTCAATGGTCATGCGCGTCACGAGAATCGTATCAACGGTCGTCTCACCATCGAGTTGGACATCAACCACGTAGCGCTGGGCAAACGCGTCATTTTGCGATACACGGTCATTCGGGCGCACGCGTTGACCATTATCCAGAACAAACGACACTTGAATCGGTTGTGGCGTGGGCACCACAAAGACGACCTTTTCGAAGTTAAATAGGCTTGATGCGCGGTAGTAGTACTCAACAGGGTCTTGAATGGGGGTGACGCACGTCATTGACTCAACTGTCCGTCCAAGACTTGCCAGGACGAGCATGCCAGGGCCACCCGACAACACGACCACCCGGGGCATGCGGTCAACACGCCGGTAGTCGAGCAAGACTTCATCGTTCCGATCATCGTTGTTGATGGGGATGACGACTTTGTTGCTCAGTGACCACACCCCTGCACTCAACGTACCGACACCAACCAACAAGAAGAGCACACCACGCCACATCTGTGGCACAAATTGCAACGTCAGGTAATAGAAGATAGGCGGCAGAGTTAAAGTACGATACAAATATGTCAACAAATACCCAAGCCCTAATGCGAGGATGGCACATCCCAAAAACGCAAGAGCAAGCGGTTTGACGAGATGTTCAAGCGTAGCGAGGCGACGACGAATTCCTAACATATGATTCCCTTACTGTGTGGCAGTATACTCGCGCAACGCGCCGAGCAATAAATCGCGGATATAGGCAGCGCGCGCTTCCGTTTCGGCCTCGAATCGTGTCGTGATGACAGGCTCAGTATTTGAGGCACGCAACAGCCCCCAACCATCGCCAAAATCAATGCGCAAGCCATCAGTATCAATGATGGCATAGTCCTTGGCGAACTTAGCACGCACATATTCTACTGCGGCAAATTTGCGCGTATCGTCGAGCTCAATCCGTTCTTCGGGGACCTCAGCACGCACCGGATAAGGCGCCAACGCCTGCGACAACGTCTCGCCACTTTTTACCAAGGCTTCAATCAAGCAGACGCCAGCAAAGGTCCCATCATCAAAACTATGACCGGGGCGATTATTGAACACATGGCCACTCAGTTCGCCGGCAACAGGCGCGCCAATCTCTCGCATTTTGGCAGATTGGTTGGTATATCCCGTCTTCCACATAATCGGCGTACCGCCGAATTGGGAGATGGCATCGGCAAGCACGGTGCTACATTTGACGTCAAACACAATCGGAGCCGGGCCTTTTTTGAGGGCCTCACGCGCGAGAACAATCATGTAGCGATCGGCGAAGACCATATTCCCCTGATCGTCGATGACGCCAAGTCGATCGCCGTCGCCGTCTAGGCCAATGCCGATTTCGGCGCCGGTCTCGCGCACGACACGCTTAAGATCGTGCATATTTTTTTCTTTGAGTGGATCAGGGTGATGATTGGGGAATGTACCATCTGGTTCAATGAACAGTGGTACCACCTCGCAGCCGAGGCGTTCAAACACGCGGACGCCGAGTGGGCCGGCCACACCATTACCGCCGTCAACGACAACTTTGAGGGGGCGCGAGAGGGTCACAAGTGCAGCGATATGCTCCACATAGGCATCCTCGACATTGACTGTGCGGTAATTCCCTTGACCACTCGCAAACGCACCACTCATGGCAATACGCCCGACTTCTTGGACCTCGTCGCTCGAAAACGGCACGCCGCCAAACTGAGGCTCATAATGACGCATCTTGAGCCCATTAAATTCGGGTGGATTATGACTGGCCGTGATGACGGCACCACCATCAGCCTTGAGGTAATCAACTGCAAAGTACATCACCGGTGTCGGCACCATGCCAATGTCAATGACATCACAACCGCTCTGTTGGGCACCGCGCATAAAGGCCGCAGCAAATGCGTGAGAGGTAAGTCGCGCATCATGACCGACCACTATGGTGCGACTCCCACGATGGCGAAAGAGCGTCGCCGCAGCGCGACCCAGCACTTCGTACACCGCTTCGCTGAGTTCACGGCCGACAATGCCACGAATGTCGTACGCACGAAATATTGATGGGCTAATCGTCGTCATGTCGGTTCTCCTTTGCCTTTACTGACTGCATTATACCAACGTCAAGCAGTACGGTGGGCTAAAACATGCTCGATTGCTGAATGATTGGGGTGTCAGTCGCTGGTTGCGCGTCTGCATCATTCTTCGCTGCAGGTGTGGGTACTATCACGTCTCCTGCGTGGTCATCACCAATCATGGTCATGAGCGTGGCAAAATCGATGATTGGCACAGCGAGTTCGTTCGCTTTTTGGATTTTGCTGGTACCGGGATCGCTGCCCGCCACCACATACGTACTTTTTTTGGAGACACTCCCCGTTACTTTGCCACCGTGTCGCGTAATCATGGCCTCGGCCTCTTCACGCGAGTAGCCGGCAATGGTACCGGTCACCACAAACACCTGATTCGCCAACGCTTGACTCGTTGGGGCGGGACTACCACCACCCGCCACATTGACGCCGCGTGTAGCAAGTTTGTCTATCAGCGCACGATGTGCGGGATGTGCAAAAAAGTCTACGACACTCTGGGCTTTGGCTGGGCCAATGCCATCAATGGCACTCATCTCCGCAACGGAGGCCTCCGCAAGGCGGGCGAGACTGCCAAAGTGGTTCATCAGGAGTTGTGCGACCACAGTTCCCACAAATCGAATGCCCAGACTCATCAAGACGCGCGCAACCGGTTGTTGTTTGGCGTCAGCGATGGACTGCATCAGATTGGCGACCTTTTTTTCACCAAAGCCATCCATATCAGCAAAGTGGGAGGGTTGCAGATCAAAGATATCGGCCACATCGCCAATCAGCCCTTTCTCGACGAACAGTTGGGCTTGTTTCTCACCGAGGCCGACGATGTCGAGCGCCTCGCGCGAGACGGCATACTCGATGCGACGCACGAGCTGTGCCGGACAAATGCCGAAGTTGGGGCAGCGCCAGGCCACTTCGCCGTCAGCGCGTTCGAGCGGTGTGTTGCACGCTGGGCAATGGGTTGGCATCTGCCACGGCATCTCAACACCCGTGCGTTTTTCTTTGAGGGGACCAATAATGTACGGGATCACATCGCCGGCGCGCTTAAGCACCACGGTATCGCCGATACGCAAATCGAGCTTTTCGATGAGGTCGGCATTGTGCAGACTAGCGTTGCGCACCGTGACGCCGCTCAACTGCACCGGGTCAATCTCGGCAGCCGGCGTAATCACGCCGGTACGACCGACTGCCACGGTGATAGCACGTAGCACGCTCGTCGTCTCACGCGCAGGGAACTTGTAGGCCAGTGCCCAGCGTGGATCGCGTCCTGCCACGCCCAGCTGGTCTTGTTGCGTTATGCTATCGACTTTGAAGACGATGCCGTCGACTTCGTAGGCCAAGTCGTCACGCCGGGCCATCCATGTATTTGCATACGCAAGGAGATCTGTGAATTCGGTGAAATGCCGTGCATCGTCATTGGTGGCAAATCCAAATGCCCGAAGCACCTGTAGCGTCTGCCACTGGCTGTCAAACGGTATACCCTCAACATAGCCAACCGCATAGGCAAAAAAGCGCAACGGACGACTTGCGGTGATGCGTGAGTCCTTTTGACGCAACGAACCAGCCGCGGCATTGCGTGGATTGGCGTGCGGTTTATCCCCTTGTTCGACGAGGCGCTGATTAAGCGCCGCAAATTCGTCGGAGCGCATGTACACCTCACCACGCACCTCGATGGTGGTCGGTATAGGCCACTCGACGTGATGGCGGAGCTGATGGGGAACATCTTGGATGGTACGCACATTGAGTGTGACATCCTCGCCGATTTCACCGTCACCACGTGTGGCCGCCCGCACAAGCAGACCGTTTTGGTAGGTCAGGGCCAACGCCAAACCATCTATTTTGGGCTCAGCGGTCCAAGTCACCGCTGTGGTTTCGAGGATTTTATAGACGCGGTCACGCCACGCCAGCACACCCGGGGCATCAAAGGCATTCGCCAACGAGAGCATAGGACGTGGGTGGCGCACTTTTTCGAATTGATTATCAAATCCATCAACGATACGCATCGTCGGCGAATCAGGCGAACGCAGATCTGGATACTGCTGTTCGAGGGTGCGTAATTCGTTGACGAACGCATCAAATTGTGCATCAGAGACACTCGGATTGCCGAGTACATAGTATTCATACGAATACTGCGTAATCTGATTACGCAACTCGGTCACGCGTTGTTCAGGAGTACTCATAGTGCACCTCTCAGTGCTCAACATCTACTGCTATTATAGACTGCATTCTCACTCGTTGATGCCTACATATGCGAAAACTCGATTTGACGCATCTATTTCCACATGCTATACTACCTGACGTTGTGAATATTCCTCGATAGCTCAACGGTAGAGCGGCTGACTGTTAATCAGTAGGTTCCTGGTTCGAATCCAGGTCGGGGAGCCAATCAAAGCGCCGTGGCCAACGCCACGGCGCGGTTGTTTTGTGCGCGCAGTAATCGACCTATGTTGCCAACCACAGATAGGCCTGTGCTGATTGCGCTCCTGTCACAAAATGATGGTACGATTGGCGATATTCGTCCCACGTCCTCCGCAATCCCACATCTGGCAAGCGTGTAGTCATCAACATGGCATGCGCATACATGTCAGCAGTTGCACGCCCCATTGCAAGCATCAGTGGGAGCAATACACTCGTTGTATGCTGTTGAAACAGATACGCCACCACTGCGCGTTGTGCTGACGACAACGCCATATACGATTCAATCACAAATTGATTCATTGCCGGAGAACGCGGGGTGTCATGCCACGGCATACGAAAATTTGCGGCTCCTAGCCAATCAACCACACTGTGCCATGCCCGCAGACGATATGCATCTTCGTACCCCGATTGCGGCTCAAACAGTGCTTCATGATGATGCAATATATCAGGTATGTGCGTATGGATTGCATCATTGCCCGTCATAATCACATCATGATGCATGCAGTAGATACCGTACACATTTGCGTGATAGACATCGAGTCGGCCGTGTATCCAGGCTTCACGCCGGATGGTATCAATCAAGTCGTAATTCGGATGACGTACATGCCGACCATCGGTTGTGGTGACTGGGGTGCATCCGAGGCGCAGTTCATATCGTTCGTCATCGGTGGCAGTAATTATGAGTTGATGTAATTCGGTATTGGTAAAGAGACGTGACGGTGCATGAATCATTCCCTTAACCCTTTCGCGAGTCGAGACTTTTAGAAATACCACGGACATCGCAGCGTGTGATTGCAGTCATTTTTCATTTGTATTATACGATACTTACGTTATATTGATATTGGCGATGTCATCATCATGGCAGTGGCACAATGACAATTTGATTGAGAAGGAACGACAAGTAGCGATGATCTTGGAGCGAGGCCCGCTCACGGACTGGCGGCGTAAACCAGAGGGTATCGCTACGGGTATCATTTTCGAACACGACGGTGTGCTGCGATAATTCATGACCAAAACGCAGCACCACCTCGTTGGAGCCATTGTCAATCCGTACAGGCGCACCAACACTATTACCCCACGCCAAAGCGGTCACTTCAAGACGGAAGCGTGCAGGGAGTGGTTGAGCAAATTTGATGGTCACACGCCGTGCCGACTTCCCATCATTCCAACGACCACGCACTTCGGCATCAGATAATCCGCGCACATATTGCACACTTGCAGGCAACCACGGACGCCAGAACGCAATCGGCGTGGTAATCTCTGTTTGTTGACGGATGGCATATTCTTCTGTCAAAAATCCACTTTGCGTCACAATCTCAGCGACTGATCGCCCTGGTAGTCGGGGACCGGTCGGTTGTACGCGATAGAGTGCCAATGTTTGGTCATCACTGACCAAAATAGGATTACCGAGTTGTGCGACAATATCGCGCTCACGTTGTGGGTTAGTCCGATAATAGGCACGACTGACAATAATGCCGTCAAATCCCAAGCGGGCCACCACGTCAATTTGTTGGGGCACAGGGGCATCTTGGAGTGCACGATAAAACAAATACCCGTCACGCCCAAAGACATCGCCATGACTACAATGCATACGACTAAAGAGGAAACAACGCATCTGACTGTAGGCAGGATCAAGGTCACCTTCCGGGAAGAAGAGGGCTGGCAGTTGGTAGACAGCGGCACCATCACCGAGAAGTTGTTCACTCTCCACAAAGAATCGTCGTTCTGCCTCCCACCACGCACTACGTTGTTGCCACGTGCCGTTCTGGTAGGGACCTGCGGACATGGGGGCATCGAACCAGATACTCCACAGCGCACATACGGCAACGCCGACGACCCACCAGCGTCGTGAGGCTCCGAGTTGGTCTTGGACGTACTGCACCGCATACATACATGCGGCAATACCGGCGAATGCAATAAACACAAAGATACGATTGGTCGCACGAATCAGCGAAGTAACATAGAGCGATACCGTGAGCCCGAGTGCGCCTACGGCAGCATAGAGTGTTAAACCGATGGCCATCACAGCCAAAAACCGCAAAAACGCCGGCGTATCACGCCCAATCAGCTGGAGCGCCAACGCTATGACCGCGACCACTAATCCGATGCTCCCGAGCACCGGATTGACATTATGTTCATCAGGCAGTCCTTGATCGTTGAGAAACTGCCGGTATTCTTGACCAAGTGCGGTGTATGCAGGGGCAGGATTCATCAGTGCCACAGGCCACAAGGCGAATTTCTCGCTGTCTTCGACTTCACGAACCAACGGCATGTTGGTCGGATTTGCCTGGGCATACCAGACACTCGGCCCATAACTCATCAACAGCCCAGCAATCATGCATCCAATCAACAGCAAACTCTGTGCGGTGATGCGCCAATTGCGCCGTAGTACCCCGCCGACGATTCCTGCGACAAGTAACACTGCGCTACTCATGACCGCCCAATAGACATAGAACGTACCTATGGCTCCAAATATCGCCATGTGTGCTAGTGCAGACCAGCGCTGCCACCGCAGCATCTGCCCTTGCCACAACGGCCATGCATAGGCATATACAAGCGGCACAATGAAATACCAGAAAAAGTACGGATGAGGAATGCGTTCGTGATGGAACGGCATAAAATCAAAGGCAACGGCACCAATCACGGCCCACAATGGTTGAATGGACCAATGACGAAACACCAGATAGGTAATCACAAAAATCAGCACATAACTCACGCTGTGGAACCAGTGATATGCCACAATCCAACTAGGCCATGCCCACTGCATGAGTTCGATGATACTCATCTCGGCAAACGTACTCGGAAAGTCGTAGAGCGTTGAGACAAATGGATACCCAGCGCGCACATGTTCGAAGTACCAATCACCCTCTATCTGTCGTTGCATGTAGGGCGCAATAAACAGCGCATCGGCTGAATACAACAACGGAATAGCCGTATTGGGAGTCACCCATGACGTCCAGCCACTGTAATACCCGTTCACAAACAGGTAAATGACGATAGTCACCGGGAGCCATATAGACCATTCACGGTGCAACACGGTGCGCCATGAGGTCGTTGATGGTGGCACATGTTGAGTATCCACGAATCCTCCAGCAAAACCAAACTAGGGGGTATGAATGCGCATAGACTGAACAAACACACCAATCAGGCGACTATCGCCGGCTGGCGGTTCATTCACCGGTTGGGGATAGATGGTAATCGTGTTACCGGTCGCCTGTGCGAACGACAACTGCTGGGTAGTAATCACCTCACTAAGCACCATTGCCTGCTGAACATCGCCTATCTGTACGATGACCGGCACTCCCACATTCACTCCCACACCACGTGCGCGAATCTCGAGGATGAATGTGGCTGGCACTTGCGTATTCAATGTGATGTGCACACGTTCGGCGACGGCCGCATCTGACCATCGTCCATAGCCGGGTTCGATGTCACCCATGCCGGTGATAGCCACGACATCATCAGATTGCAGTGATTGACCAAACCAGATACCATCCTGCCATGTACGAGTTACTGGTACGTCGATTGTGCGTTGCATCATCTGATACATGATGTTTGTTTGTGGCACATGATCAATCAGCACAACGATGCCGATGACACCGATGACCCGCCAATCAATGCGATAGTGCTGCAAACCGATGACTGCAACCGTTATGCCAATAAATCCCACCCAGACATCAACATCGACGGTGGATAGTGCGTCTTGTGACAGGACTGGTGCCAATAATGCTAACCCGCGCTGATTGGCGATGATGATTACGCTCCCCAGTACCAGTACCAACCGATGTATGGTGGTATTGGGACCGATACCGGCACTACGCAATACCGTGTGCACAACAGCCGCGGCGAGGCCGACACATGCCAATCCGCCGATATACGTCGCACTTGTGTGCACTACATCGAGTGCCGCAAAATCACGGCCGAGCTGCGCCAACCAGGGGATACGATGATCGGCTGGAGGAATCCAAAAGGCACTCAAACGCAGACCGCCATCGCCCGGTAGCGGTGGAATGGGCCAACGCAGATGCAGAGCCGTCAGCATCACCCAGGCACTACCGCTCATCGCTGCAGCAAGCACCAGTGGGTGCCAGGTCCGATGTATGATGCAAGCAAGTATGGCCGATACGACGATAACGACACTTGCCCACCACCATGTCGACGCACCAAGTAGCGCACATACCACAATGGTAGGTACAAGCCACAGCCACTGCCAACCACGCAGGTGCATCCATCGCCCCTCCCACCACGCAATGCTCCACCACATCGCAACAGGCATGATAATCCACCAATGCATGGCAAGCATGGGCTGCACAAAACGCCCAGGCAAAAGCGCAAACGCACACGCACCAAGCATCGCAAGTGGTATCGACATCGCAAGTGCACGAAACATGACATAGGTGGTTACAGCCGTTAGGCCGGTGGCCCCTACATAGAGCACAATCACAATCCACTTAGGTGTCGGAATGACGTACTGCAATACCCACACACCAAACCACGTCATGTGGTTACTCGGCACATACACCGGCTTCTGGTGTATCACCGATTCAATGAATGCCAGTGTGGGTACCGCACCTGGTGTGTAGTACCAAACTTCATGGAAGCGCGGGTTCGCACCGTAGAGACTGAGCATCGTCACACCACTGACTGCCATGCTTACCACGGCAAGCCACAGCCACTCATGGCGTACAAATTGTCGTACTATTGCAAACCACGTTACGGGTGAACGCTGTGACGTATCAGACATTGTTTACATACTCGCACTCAGCCATACTACACATCTTCATCTTCGACCACACGCTCCCAGAAGTCTTCAAGTGGAACTCCGAGCCCATCGGCAAGACGATTGACGTAGGCAAAATACCCAGTGATTTGATTGATATCGAGAATAGCACTATCCGAAAAGCCAGCCGCTTGAAGCGCCACCACGTCGTACTTCGCCATCTTCCACGGAGTCAGCGTGAGCTTCTCCGCATACGTGAGCATGGCATGTTCGGCTGGAGTAATATCGGCACGACGCCAATCGGTTTTGAGTTGACGTACGAGCGCAGGATTTTTTGTGAGACGACGGAGACCCCGTCCATGATGCGTCATTCAGTAGAAGCAATGATTCGCCGTAGAAACTACCACGGCAATCATCTCACGTTGGGCTTTGGAGAGCTCAGATTCACCACGCATCAAGGTGATATACAAGAATGCATGTGCCTTAAGTGACGGCACATTCAGACTATGAATCTTCATGATGTTATCGACGCCGCCCCACGGCTCAATCGCCTTGGCGTATTCGTGTTGGAGATCACCAGTGGCATCCGCCTCGGCAATCATGCGTATCCAGGCCATTGCATGCTCCTGCGTATCAACGGGATTTGTTGTTATGATACAACAGAAGCGTGCCTACCTTGGAGAACGCCGTGGCAATCGTAGTCATCTTTGATGGAGTGTGTAATTTATGCAACGGCGTGGTCACATGGATTATTCCGCGTGACCCAGACCAGCACGTGCGCTTTGCCGCACTCCAATCCCCGGCAGGTCAACGCCTTTTACAACAATACGTCATCGATAGTGCACTCACTGACAGCGTGATTGTGATTGATGGTTCTACCGTATTTGTTGAAAGCGACGCCGCCCTCAGAATCTGTCACTACTTGCGCTGGCCGTGGCCGTTGCTACGCCATCTCCACATTATTCCACGTGCGTGGCGTGATATCGTGTATCGTTGGGTGGCGCGCAATCGCTATCGCTGGTTTGGCACACAAGCAGAGTGTATGCTCCCGGCACCAGCCCACGCAAAACGCTTTCTCAATGATGACTAATGAGCGTCAAAACGGACATACAACCGCTTGTTCTGACGTCCCTTGTTTTCGGTTTTGTAGATTTCACATGTACCAATATCACGTGTCTGGCGCACATGCGTACCACCACATGCTTGTGCATCAAAACCGACAATCTCCACCACACGAATCTGACCGTGGTAGACGGGCGGAGCAACATTGATGGTGCGGAGCAAGTCGGGGCGCTGATCAAACTCAGCGGCCGCAATTGCATATGAACGCACTGCATGATTGGCGGTTATCACCGCATTCATGGATGTCTGCAAATCAGCAATCATCGACGCATCAAGCTGCGGTACTGCCACATCAATGCGCCCATAGGTGGTGGTAATGGCCGCACCCGTTAGCCAGGCATGATAGTGTTGCAACGCCAACGTATTGAGAATATGTAATGCCGTGTGATAGCGTGACACAATCGTGCGATGGTGTGCGTCAATCGTCAGCACAACCGATTGCCCGATTGCCACCTGGGCCGGGCTGTGATGCCACACCTGATCGTGTTCATCGACCGAAATCCCCGTAATTGTTACGTCGTCGACCCACCCCACATCTGCCGGCTGGCCACCGCCACCCACAAAAAACGGCGATGCGGCCGTGGCAAACATCCCCGGAGCCACGGCGGTGACGACCGACGTCGTCGTCAGTTGTTGGTCATCGTGCAGATAGATTCGCGCAGTTGCCATGAGTGCATACTCCGTTATGCGGGGCGACGCCGACGCCATATTGTGCGCATGGCGATAATCATGATAATCACCGCCACACCCACAACAATCACCGGCACGAGTAACGCGAGAATTGAGGCAATCGTCGCACCAAATACTTCGGCGGTAGCGACAAGCGGATTCCCCAGTCCCCCAGTAGTAGCCGTCGAGGCCCCGCGCACAAGTGATTTGCCGACGTGCAACGAGCCGGCGATACCGCCGCCCGCAATCAGTGCTAATGCCCAGCGCAGCCACTCATCCATGCCGACGACCATGGATGCAGTTAGCATGGTGCCAGCGACTACCGCAGCCGGGCTCCCAATCACGTCAAGCGCATGATCGACGATCGGGATGTAGTAGGCCAGTACCTCGGTGACGGTGGCCGCCGCAAAGACGGCAAGTGCCGGCCAGCTTGAAAGCCACACGAAATCATCCGCAACCGTCAACAGGTTCAGTTTGATGGCAATACCGGTCACCAAAAAGGGAAGGAAAATACGAAAGCCGACCGCAGAACTCAAGGCGATACCGGTGAGTGCACCAAACGCAATAACTGCATACTCCGTCATCAATCCCTCCAATAAGCGATTTTTATCCTTGTCGCGTTACTTTCACAGCCATATCATAGGCAAACGCCGGCACAGTGAGCATCAGCGCATCTGCTGATGCATTGACGATGGTTGGTGGTTGCCAAGTTGCATGTTGCGGATCAAACCACTCCACTGCGTATGCTCCAGCCGCAACGTCGTTGATGGTCATATCGGGCCAGGTCTGTACGTTCAACGCATACTGCCATTTGACGTCATCGGTATCGGCGAGCGCATAGGCACGCAGTGCCTCCTTGGCCGTGTACTTGGCATGGCG
>VGPG01000050.1 GCA_016875555.1 Chloroflexota bacterium
GCCAATGCCAAAGGTGTATGTGATCGAAGATGCCACTCCAAATGCATTTGCGACTGGTCGCAATCCAGAAAACGGCGTCGTTGCCGTGACAACCGGTATAACGCACATTTTGTCACGCGATGAACTTGCTGGCGTTGTTGCGCATGAACTGGCGCACATCAAGAATCGAGATACATTGATTAGCGCGATTAGTGCAACTATGGCCGGAGCAATATCGTTTATTGCCGATATGTTTCGTTGGATGTCATTCATTGGCAGCAATGACGAAGATGCACCAAATCCGATTGCGATGATTGCGCTTTCAATAATTACGCCGCTCGCTGCCACGCTCATCCACATGGGGATTTCACGTTCGCGCGAGTACCTGGCAGACGCTGGTGGTGCAGAGATTCATGGTGACCCAATGGCACTGGCGAATGCGTTACGAAAGCTTGAGCGTGGCGCACAGCTCTCACAATTACACACTAGCCCTGCAACGGCTTCTTTGTACATCGTCAATCCGTTTAGTGGTGGTGGTTTGTTGAGCTGGTTTAGTACACACCCGCCAACAGCAGAGCGCATCGCACGACTCGAAGCAATGGCCAATAAGCGCTAGATCAATACAAAATAAAAACACCCCACAGTAAACTACTGCGGGGTGTTTTTGTACGTCGTTTCAGCTCACTGCCATGAGTACTGCCACGCAGAAAAGTATTTGAATCACAACCGACGCACCCTGGAGCATACGTGAAATGAGTTTTTCGTAGCGAAAAAACACAATCGCTCCAACAAGATTTGCTAACGTCAACCCAAGCGCTGCCAGTGGCAAAAAGAGGGTCTGGTGACGCGGTCGCGACTCAAGCACCCCGCCGATTGCATCGAACCGCATCTCCACTTCTGCGGCTAGCGTCGGGTAGTACCACGAAATTAACCCGACAGCGATGACATTGATTAGAATTGCAAGTGTGAGTAGAAGCTTACTACTCGCGTCACTCCAGAACGCCGTATTAAACCACGGTCCTGCTTCATAATCGGGGATGATGCGCTTTGTACCACCAAGATTACGCAGTTGTTCGATTTCTTGGACAAACAACTCAATTTCCGTAGGAGAAATGGCGTAGGTGAAGTGTTCTGTGACAATGAACAGACATCGACTCGCCGGTAGCGTGCTACGAATATACACGCAGTCATGTCCAACTGCGGTACCTTGGCCCCAGTAGCACCCAATCCCTTGCGTCAACGGTTGAGGAAGATTTTCTACGCTCATACCAAAGTCAATACGCTCAATTTGATCGAGATGAACCGCCTCAATATTGCCTAACGAGCCAATAAACACGGCGTTTCGATCAAGCCCATACCACATAGAAATGGTTTGTAGCCAGCGCAACCATGCAAATCCGGATAGCAACAACATGACAATCATTGCCAGAAATTGCAGGAAAAATTCAAAATCAACTTGCCATTCAATTGGTTGACCAACGAATGACCGTGCAATCAACCATGCGAATGCCACAAAGCCAGCGCTAAACAACAACGCAATCACGAGCGCTAACCAACGCCCAATTGAAGGAAACGGCTTCCAACGACGCATTATTCCCTCCACAAAAAACGATATGTGGCAACAGTGTACCACTGTTGCCACATATGATTAACATCTTACGGCTTTGCAGTCGGTGTTACGGTGACTGTTACCGTCGGAATCGCCGTCGGCGTACCTGTCGGATACCCGGCTAGCGGAGCTGTTGGGAGAACTTGAGCTTCATCCGTTGGCTGTGCTTCGAGTGTCGCTGTTGGTTCAGTGGCATAGCTCACGAGATACTTCTCGTCAAGGCCGTTAAACCACACTTCGTATGCGTTAGTACGCGCCTCGGAAAGTTGATCTTCGAACGAAGGAACTTCGATACGATCGAGTCGAATGATGTGCCATCCGAATGCCGTTTGTACCGGTTCTGAGGTGTATGCGCCTTCACTCAGTGCTAGCGTCGCAGCAACGAAGGCTGGATCGTATTGTGTACCTGCAATTGATTTGCCAGTCGCGTCAAACTTATCCATTGCACCATCGCGCGATTTGCTGGTGAAATCGTCAGACTCTTCTTGTACGAGTGTCACGAAATCAGCACCATCGTTCAACTTCACAATCAGCTCTTCGGCACGCGGTTTTGCGGCATCAAAGAGTGCTTGACGATCGGTATCGGATGTACCTTCAGGAGCATCTACACGCACAAGAATATGACTGGTTTCGTAACCCGTGGGCGTCGTGGATACGGTGAACTGACTCTCCGGCAACAAATTCTCTTTGATTTTTTCGATGAGCATAGAACGTTCATACTGCATGTTCAATGCCACCACAAAATCATCACGAGTCAACTTCGGTGTGACACCTTGTTGATTAAGAGATGTTTGGTAACGGGTAAAGAGTTGGTCGACAATATTCGGTGCAATTGTTTGCGCCTTAGCTGCGTCTGGTGTAGCTGTCGGTGGAACGGCAGTCGGTTGCACTGTTTCGGTTGCTTCTGCATCGCTCCCACCCTCCGCAGTTGCGGTTGGTTCGGGAATTGGTGTCGCGGTCGGCGCATTTGGGTCAACAACTGGAAATGCAAAGCTAAAATCTGCAACCAAGAGTTGGTCCATGCGACCCTGATCTGGCTCAATGTTAAACTCTGTCTTGGCACCGATACGAATCAGCTCACGGTTGATCCAATCTTGCACAACCAAATCGTCCACTGGCGCTTGAAGTGACACTTTAGCGATTTCATCCTCGATGAATGGGTTCTGCTGTGCGTAGTTCGTACCAAACGAACCACCAAACTCTGCAAGCAGCACATTCTGCGCCATGCTGGTTGTCAACGTCATGCGTTTTTCTTGGACGTACTGTGTGCGATTGAGGACAACCTCACCTACACTCGCAACCTTTTGATTGGGGACGTATACCAAGTCATACAGCGCACCAATGGCCAGTGATACCACTGCCACACCAATTGCGGATAACGCGGTTGTTAAGACGATACGACGTCGTCGACCTTCACGGTCGCGACGTGATTCTTGTCGAATTTGCGCTACGCGACGTGCTTGTTCGCGTGCATCATGTGGTGGTTGTGTCATGCCAGACCTTTCTGCATGTCATTCGCCCGTTAAATTGAAAGCGGTGCGCCCTTGTTAAAGACGCACCGCTCGTTCTCATAAAGACTAATTACGTACCGTGGCACCGACAAAGGCCATCAATGCCATATGTCGTGCGCGCTTCACGGCCAATGTCAACGAACGTTGGTGCTTAGCACATGTGCCGGTGCGGCGGCGTGGCAAAATCTTACCGCGCTCTGACACGAAGCGTTGAAGACGCTTCAAGTCCTTGTAATCAACCGTGGCGATTTGATCTGCACAGAAAATACAGACCTTGCGGCGTCCACTAAATTTACGGCGTTGTCCTGCAGCTTTGCGATTATCTTCAGTCATGATAGATCCTCTTTGGTAAATTCTTACGCTTCAGCGCTTGGGGCTTCGGCTGGTGCGGCATGTACTTCTACGAGCGTTAACATGTAGCGCAATACTGACTCGTTCAACTTTAGCGTACGCTCAAGCTCACGAATTTGAAGCGTTGGCAATGAACAGGTAACCAGCACATAGTACCCCTCAGTAAAGACGCGGCGACTTGACTCACCCTCAGCGTATTCACGCATTGGATAGGCAAACTTGCGGCGCCCCCATGGAGCAGTTTGAGCCACTGAATTTACACTTCCACCAACTGCAGTAACCTGTTGCGAGACGCGCTCAATGGTGGCGCTAATCTCTTCCTCCGATGAACGCATCGGAGATACGATGAACAATAGTTCATAGTCACGTGTACGATCGCGCATGATGACTCCTCTGGAGATGCCCCACTCAGTGCCTCGTTCTGCGCAGAAGCGAGGATGTTGGAGCAGAAGAAAACAATTCCAAGCTAGGATTATACCAAACAAGTCACCCAACATGCAAATGACTAAATTGGTTCTCTTCGTAACCAGCGTTGTATAGCATCTCTCAACCGCTGACCATCAAGCCCATTGCTCCCAATCACGATCAAGTCGCTTGGCCACACAGCACGCTCATCACCTGGGTACACCAACAGCACAGCATCGGGATTATGCGTACCAACTCCGATGCGTCGAAGGTACGCTGTGCCATCGTTGAGCGCATCAGCACTCAGTCGCGAACCACGTGACGACCACTTCGCATCGATAACCAAGGCACGATACGAACCATCAGCATTTTGTTGCCAAATATACACATCAGGTATTGCAATTCGTCCGTCACGTGACCATCCCATCGACGAATATGTTGTCGTAAATCGACGCTGATACGCACACCATGTGCTATCCGATACGCCCAAGTCATATGGTGGTGAACCGTCAAGCACAGTCCGAATACCTGCATCATCAATATCAAATGCGAAAAGTGACTGAACCCACACCCAGCGTTCGTAGAGAAGCGCAACATCTGCTGTTCGGTGATACAGCGACCCGGGATTGAGAAGACGACAGCGCCGGAGTGCCGCAACTATAGTTGTCAGGTATGCAACGCTTGCAGATGACACACGCGTTACTCGAGTCAACACTGCACGACATTCTGCCACTATTCGATCGAGGCGTTCATCGTTGAATGATTCAACGTTGTGAAAAATCTCATCAACTAACGGTTGAACGTCTGACTGTGCGTATGCATGCTCGGGCATATGCTGGACCGGCAGTAATGATGAGCCATCAAATGCAACCTGGTCAAATCGCACTCCGCTCGGTGATGCACCGTTCCACGCCGATTGCGTGGTCCGAAGCGGTGCCTCCAAGCTTTGGCGTACCCGTGTTAAACAGTCCGTGCTCGACATCCCCATATCTGATTCAAATGCGTACCGATCACATGAAAACTGCCGATACACAGTTTTTCCAGCACACAATCGCTCATCAATACGCAGTAATTGAGCGTATAACTCGTCTACAACCTGTTGCTGTGCGACTTCATGAATGCATTCGACCATTACCGTCGTGTGTGTGTCTACCCAATCTACGGTGAGCAGATGCCATCCCTGAGCACGGTCTAGGTGCCACCACCAATGCGGCGTAGGATGCTGAATCATCGGCAACGTGACACCATTTACCGCCACAGAACTTGCTCCCTCAGCAACAACGATTAGCCGTTGCGGCGCAACGACGACGGCGTACGAAGTTGACAATGATAGTTCGAGAACAGCTGAGGAGTTCATAGGTGATGTGGTCCCATGGCGCAAATGGTATGATACGCATGTACGAAGGATGATGCGATGCACAGAGTATACATAGACGTTATCATTGTCAGCTCAGAAAAGCAAAAAGGGAGTGATACAACGTACACGTACCATCACGATCAAGATGCATCTGATTCGATGGCGGAAGGACAAATCGTGTATGTGCCGTTGGCGTCACAAACTGTGATCGGCGTCGTACTCCGTGTCCATACGCAATCACCATCATTCACCACAAAAGCACTCATTACCACCACACAATTTCGCTTGAGTAACGCACAAATTGCGTTGGCGCATTGGATGTCTCGTCATTACCATGCGCAACTTGCGACGATGCTTGGTCAGTTTGTGACACATGCAGTTGTTCCTCCGCCAGAACTTCTATGGCAAATAAGTGCTACAGGCATCGACGCACCCATACACGATCTCCCCGAAGACGAACGCGGGTTACTCTTTGTACTTAAGCAGCATCACGTCTTGCAAGAATCGCAACTTCGCTCTATCTCTGGCTTATCAAGATCTTCGTTACGCAAGTTGCAAAAGTGGTTAGTTGCTCGTGGGTACATCACGGTCGTTTACCGTGTGGTTCAAGCAAATGTGACATCGTCGAGCGTTAAATATTTATGTTATGTCGACCACACACAGAAGGTCACACCAGCTCAACAACGTGTGATTGAAACGATCACCGCACATCCCAACAAAAAAATGCCACTTGCATCAATTGGCAATAGTGTGCATGTAAAAAAACTTGTGCAAATGAACGTGTGCATACTTGTTGAAGAAGACGAAGAGCTTGCGCCAATTGGCACTGCGGTAACGCTATCGCAACCACAACAACAGGTTGTAGACACCATCAGCCAACACCGAAATCACCATGCGACCTTTTTGCTTGAAGGTGTAACAGGTAGTGGCAAGACAGAAGTCTATTTTGCACTGATAGATGCATGCATTGCGCAAGGACAACAGGTGTTGGTCCTTGCACCAGAAATTGCGCTTACCACGCAGTTAGCAGAACGTTTCTCGAAACGCTTTCCGGGGAGAGTAGGCGTCATTCATGGACAAGTCACTCCATCACAACGCCGTCAACATTGGATAAAAAGTTTATCGAGTAAGTTGCCAATTATAGTGGGACCGCGTTCCGCGATTTATGTACCACAACCACATCTCGGTCTGATTATTGTTGACGAAGAACATGACACATCATATAAAAGCGATTTTGCACCGTTCATTCATGCGCGAGATGCAGCAATCATGTATGGCAAACTCGCACACGTACCAGTTGTGCTTGGTAGTGCGACCCCATCCGTTGAAATCATTCATGCAGCGCAACAACGGCGCATCACCCATCTTCAGCTACCACAACGTCTTGATAACACAGGAACCCCAATTTCGATGCCACCTGTTCGCGTCATTGATATGCGCAACGAAGTATGTGTGGATCAATACGGGCTAATTGGCAAAACATTGGCATCTGCAATAACCGACACCCTTGCTCTCAACAAACAAGTGTTACTTCTTTTGAACCGACGCGGCAATGCTGGAGCGCGCATCTGCAGAGGATGTGGCGCGGTTGCGCGCTGTGAGCGTTGTAGCACCCCGATGGCAATCCACACATCGGGATCCACGCGAATAAGTACCTGTCATACGTGCGGGTCTCAACGATACCCGGAGACACACTGCAAAGAGTGTTACGGTGTTGATTTCATGGAGTATGGAAGCGGCACGCAACGTATCGTCGAAATCATCGAGCACAACTTTCCTGAAACCACCGTGCTTCAGTGGGATCGCGATACGGCAGATAGTGCAGCAGACCACAGGTCTCTATTAAAAATGGCCCAAGATACGCCGAACGCAGTCATTGTAGGTACACAAATGATTGCAAAGGGGCTAGATTTGCCTGATATCAGATTAGTAGGCGTGATAAATACTGACATTGCCTTGCATCTCCCAGATTTTCGCGCCGCAGAACGAACATTTCAGTTGCTCACGCAGGTAGCAGGACGTGCCGGGCGACGCGATGCCACAGCAACGGTTATTTTGCAAAGTTATCAGGTTGATAATTACGCCATCCAAGCAGCCGCTCGGTATCACAGTGCACAATTCTACGAAGAAGAACTTCGCTATCGTGCTCATTTGGGATACCCACCGTTTAACCGAATGATCAAGCTGGTGTGGCAACATGCAAATATGCAGACATGTGAACAACGCGCATTGAGTGAGAGTCGTGCGATCCTTGATGCACTCCAAGCCGACCAACGCACGCGGTTGATTGGCCCTACTCCTGCGTTTTTTTCTCGGGTAAGAGGAATGTATCGATGGCAACTCCTGATAGTTACGTCAACACCACGTGCGTCGTTAGCACGAATAGATGCTCTCCATCATGCTATAGTTGATATGGACCCTGTTTCGTTGTTGTGAGGGTATCATGCAACTCCGTCGGTACGCGTGGATTTCGTTTGTTGTCGCGATTGGTGTGATTGCGTTGAAGCTCTGCGCGTACATCTTCACAAATTCGATAAGCCTGCTCTCAGATGCACTCGAGTCAATCGTCAATGTCTTGGGGGCCACGGCAGCCATATGGGCACTCTCAGTTGCCGCTCGCCCTCCCGATGATGAACACGCATACGGACACGATAAAGCAGAATTCTTCAGCAGTGGATTCGAAGGTGCGCTGATCCTTATCGCTGCAATAGTAATTAGTGCGACAGCGATTTGGCGTCTCGTCTATCCGAGCGAAGTCGAAGTAGATGCACTCGGAATCGGGTTAGCACTTCTCACGTCTGCGATTAATTTTATGTTGGCTCGGTGGCTTTTTGATGCGGCCAAAGTGCATGAGTCGATCGCACTCGAAGCAGACGCACATCATCTTATGAGCGACGTTGTCACCTCGGTTGTAGTTGTTGTATGCGTTGTTTTGGTTGGTCTGACGGGCTGGCATTGGCTAGACCCTATGATGGCATTCGTGGTTGGATTAAATATCGTGCGCATGGGACTGCAATTAATAAGACGTTCGCTCGATGGTTTACTTGATCCTGCATTCACGAGCACCGAATTAGCACACATTCATAACACACTTGATACATTTACGTCGGCTGAAGTATCTTTTCATGCAATTCGCACGCGCAAATCCGGAGTACGTCGATTTGTATCACTACACGTCCTGGTGCCAGGTGAATGGAGTGTGCAACGTGGACACGAACTCTCCGAAGAGATCGAAGCAGCACTGCACGCCTCTATGGCCAATTTACATGTCCTCACGCATTTAGAACCTAAAGATGATCCCGCATCGTTCATCGATATCCCGCTCCATCGTGGCAAAAACATCCGCTAACGCTCAGCAGACAACTCGGACAATACGTGAGTGACGCTTTTGGCAAAAGCAGATTTATCTGCAGCACTTTGCACAGTAGACAGCGCATCAATGCTCCGCCACAAAACGGCGTAGCGCTTAACACGCGCGATCTCCTCAGCGCTAATTGGCGCGTGCATCGTGTATCCTTCAAAAAAACCTTGTCGAAACGGTTGACCGAGCGAGTTACGCATCGTTGACGCCACATCAAACATCGGATCGCCAGCAACAATACGCCCAGAACGCGTCAACCCTTCAACTTGTATGTTGCCATGAACTTGGACGAGTACCGACTGTTTTTGGATGTCGCCGAAGAGGACCGCCGCCGTATAGTGTTGCAACGACTCGTGTTTGCATGTTTCATCGAGCAACTTGTTGAGGACTTTGGGCCCGAGGAGTTCAAGGAGTCGTTCATACAACATCGTATCAGTCATCCACTGATACAACACGGACGCCCAGGTACGATTCGTCCATTTCCCTGATGGCTGGGGCGCACCGATTCCGTGCGGTGCAATGACGTGTAAGCTCCGTAACGTTCTACCAACCTGACGTGCTGCTACCCGTAACATTGGTTCATCGGTCACCGTATGTAACGCAACACCTGCGACGAATGAATATACCGCAAATGCAACTGGCAACAACGAAAATGTGACGTCTTGCTTGAGAATACGTGGGAACGGCAGTTGCTTGGTATTCGCCATTTTGTTCAGGTAGACTTCAGCAAGTAATTGCTCAACCGGTGCAAATACAATTACTGCAGAGGATAAACCAGCAACGCGCACTTCTATACGCTGACTCGTAACAAGTTGGAGCACCATTGACGTTGGATAGAGTTTTAATGATGTGATTGCAACAACCACAAAATCGCGTAATCGATTAAGAATCGGTCGATTAAAGTCACTGGCAACCGTCGGGTCTACCATGATTAAATCTGCCTCAGACTGAAGCTTCTCGTATACATCATCGATGTTCCCTAACACGAATTACCTCGCTTATCATGCAATCTTGAGCATCGTATCACAGTGCATAGTATCTGTAAAAACACACATACACCGAAGGACTTCTTCGGTGTATGTGTGGGGGGGAGTGATTCTGCGCTAGAGCATTTACTCTTCGGGGAAGAGTGCGGTGCTCAAATAACGCTCGCCATTACTCGCAGATATGAACACAATCGTCTTGCCTGCATTCTCAGGTCGTGCCGCAAGTTGCAACGAAGCAAACGCAGCAGCTCCTGAACTAATACCAACCATCAAACCTTCTTCTTTGGCTAGTCTTCGTGCAGTCGCAAATGCATCGTCGTTGGAGACTTTGATGACCTCATCATAGATCGCAGTATTCAACACATCTGGCACAAAACCTGCACCAATACCTTGAATCTTGTGCGGTCCAGGTGATCCACCGGAGAGCACAGGAGATGCCTCAGGCTCCACTGCCACGACTTTGATGTGTGGGTTCAATCCACGCAATATTTCACCTACGCCGGTTACCGTACCACCAGTACCAACGCCTGAAACGAATATATCGATTTTACCGCCTGTATCGCGCCATATCTCATCGGCGGTAGTTCGTCGGTGCACTTCTGGATTTGCCAGATTCTGGAACTGTTGTGGTATCCAACCGCCTGGTGTCTCTGCTGCAATTGCAACGGCACGTGCAATTGCTCCGCGCATGCCTTCACTCGCTGGTGTAAGGACCAACTCGGCCCCGTAGCCTTTGAGCAACTTTCGACGTTCGATGCTCATCGATTCTGGCATGGTCAGAATCATTCGGTATCCACGTGCAGCCGCGACCATGGCCAAACCAATGCCCGTGTTACCACTTGTTGGCTCAATGATGACTGTGCGATCAGGAGCGATCAGATTGGCCTTTTCAGCAGCATCAATCATGGCAAACCCAATGCGGTCTTTGACACTGCCGCCCGGATTGAACCACTCGAGTTTCGCAACCACAGTTGCACCACTAGCCCGGACACGCACGAGTGGCGTATTCCCAATCAAATCAACTACGCTATCATAAATCTTCATAGTCCCACCTTGATAGTTGAGTTATATACTCAAATTACTAAAATTATAATTAAATTTCACCAAAAATCAAGTGGTGCAACCAAATGGCAACGAGTTTCGTCAGACATGCGTAGTCAGAGAGGAGAAGGTCATGACACAAGAAGAACAGAAGACATCCACGGCAGGAGAGCAAGCACAAGATTCCGGTTCACTCGTCAACGAACTGCGTACGCTTGGAAGTCAACTCGAAGCAGTGGTACGCGCATTTCTGCAGAGTAACAAGGCACATACCATTCAACAGGAACTGCAGAATGGGGTGAATGAGTTGGTACAAAAGCTGCAGAATGCCACAACAAGTGAACCAGTGAGCGAAGTCAGTGAGAAGGGAAAGCAACTCGTCGAAAAGGCGTTTGAGAATCCCGCGGTAACAGAGGCACACGCCACCTTTGTAAAGGGCATCAGTGCCCTCAACGAAGAATTACGCAAAATCGCCAACACCCTCGCAGAAGACAAGCACACCACCGACAACAGCAAAAAAGAAGAGTAAACAGACCAGGCCCGTTCACCGCAGTGAACGGGCCTGGTCCCAATCATGTTAGCGATGATCATTCATCAGCTGCTGACTTACATCCCACAACTTTCGACGCGCAGTATAATCGTACGATGCACGTGAGGACGCTACAGGCAGTTTGTTGACAAAATACTTGCCGGTCACATCGGTTACTTCTTGGCTGGTAGCGAGGTAAATTGACGTTTGCGCACCTTGTTCAGCTGACAATGCGAAATAGTTCTGCAAAAGTCCAAAAAATGATGTGAAGAGTGTTGAGGGACCTTTGCCAAATCCAGTCTTCACAAACCCAGGATGTAATGCGTTGACCGATACATCTGAACCTTGTAAACGATCAGAAAGTTCGTACGTGAAGAGGAGATTGGCCAATTTAGACTGCGCATACGCTTGCCAGCCACTGTATCGCTTGTTGAATTGAAGATCTTCAAAGTTCATCTTTGCACCTTGGTGGGCTGCGGACGACACCGTGATGATGCGTGAAGGTGCAGACGCACGAAGCATGTTAATCAGTGAAGTGGTAAGTATGAACGGTGCGAGATGATTGAGCGCAAAGGTCATTTCGATACCTTCTGCACTTTCTTGACGCGTTTGATAAAATGCACCGGCATTATTTACAAGGACATCGATGCGTGAGTACGTTGCCTGAATGTGGTCTGCTAATAGTAGCGTCTCACTGACGCGACTCAAATCGGCAACAAAGCCATCTAGTTGTGCTTCAGGAATGTCACTTTTAATTTGGTTAATCGATGTATCAAGTCGTTGCTTATCGCGGCCGACCATTAACACCCTTGCGCCTGTGCGCGCTAATTCTTGTGCGGTAACGAATCCGATACCGTTTGTCGCGCCCGTTACAATCATTACTGCGTCTGATTGCATCACGTACCCCTTTACTATACACACAACACACTCTAGAGTAGCAGATATCAGTCTCCGTTGAAAATCACACTAATTTGATTCTTCAATATGTGCAAGGATGTGATGAAGCTTCACTGCAAGCCAAAGCGACAATCGCGTTTCACTGTCATCAAGAGCGACGTGACAAATCTGTGAGATACGCGAGAGACGATACAACAACGTATTGCGATGAACATGAATGAGTTCGGCAGTTCTCGCGAGATTCCCGGCACAATCAAAATATGCCTCAAGCGTATGCAGTAATTCACCGCGTTGTTCACGATCGTAGTCAAGCAACGGGCCAAGATGGGCGCGATAGAATGCCATTGTCTCAGATGTATGTGCCATAGGTAAAAGTAGTTGAAAGACACCCACCGTGTCGTAACTCATTGGTGCAGCTTGGCTTGGTTTGGGCAAACGAAGCACTTGTTCTGCTTCTTGTACTGAACGATGCCAATCAGCGGTAGATGCAACACTACGACCAATCGTCATTCGTAGTTGCGGAAACTTTGAACTTACTGCGCTCCATAATTCAGTGATAAATGGCGCTGAATTTGTGGCTTTGGGCACAAACAACATCACACCTTTGGTATGGACAATCCACGGAGCACTTAATCCCACATCATGCAACACACCTGAAAACTGTGTTTGTAATGCGGGTATTTGTTGCACCGGTACGGCAATTATCACAGCACAATGTGGTTGCCGCACATCAAAACCGAGTTCACGAGCACGCTGTTGTATAACAATTTGATCGGTGAGCTGTCCACTTAGTAACTGTTCCACAAAATTCCCACGGTATCGTGCTTCAACCGCATTCAACGCTTGATTCTTGGTCAACTCAAGTGCAAGTGCCATGGATGCACGGCGTACGGTCTGGCGATCCGATTCGGCGAGAGTCGGCCCTATCAACACGGTGTAGCCGAGTGCATGATCGACGGCGACCAGAGGGTGACACCAAAACTCTAATCCGGCAACTTGCGTACTTCCAGCACGTGGCATGTACTGCCGAATAAGATCGACGTGTGGATTTTGTTCATCAGTCACGAGGAGATCACCTTTGTCGGAGAAGATCGCAACATGGCGACCAGTACGCTGCGCTAGGGTCGTGGCCATCACTCCAATACCGCCTCCGGCCAAAGAAAGTTCACCTAATTCCAACGCTATTTGGGCTGCTCGACGTTCGAGTTGCGCGTCATAATCGCTGATAAGTCGTTGTAACTCACGTTCAATCTCGCGTATATCCACATCGTTGGCACACTGTACCAATGGAATTTGATGGATATCGGCAATTTCAATTGCCTTTGCATCTATGTTGCCCACCACGGTCACCGCTGAGACAGGTACTGAAGAAAGACGTTCTACCAGCACCGCAAGTGAGAGTGGCGGATCAATATCACGCAATGACAGGATGGACACAAGTGCAAATTCTCCACCACGTAAATCACTAAAAATGGGGGCAACAGCTCGCGCCACAGCAGGCCAGGTTACATGACGTTGAAGCCCAGAATGACCTGCTACCACGCGAGTTGAAACTGGTAGTGCGAGTCGTAACGCATCATGAACGGTAATCAACGGCATATCGGCATCCTCTCATGCCAGCATGCGTACGTCGTTGTACGTATACCAGAACGAACTACACATCCAGTGTTGGCGCGAGCACGGGGAACATCACTTCACAGAGTGGTAATTCTGTGTCATCACAATGGAGCATGCCCATCTTACGAAGTGCACCAATTGAACGATATCCGAACGCCATTTGTGCGAGTGCAGGCACTTCAACGTTTTTCAATCGAACTGAGGCTTCACGCGTTCCATCAATGATGGTCACAGCGGTGTCGTTGACCATAATCATGGCGCGCTCATCGCGGATTTCCACACGGACACCGCCGTTCCACGTTGCGTAGTGTGATGCAGCAATGCGTTGACGGAATGCCGGCGTAAGTGCGTGTAACATTGCTGGCAAATCGATGACACCTGCGATCATACCTTGCGCGCGGGATGTGGCCACACGAGTGGTTGCACGATGTGCTTGAGCCATGCGAGTTACCGTGTGGGATTGCGGAAGTTGCAGGATTAACTCGCGTGTAGCTGCATGATTTAACAATGCACTCACAAGGTCGTAGGCGGCACCGTCATCGCATGCGACGGCACGACGCACTAGTACGGAGTTCGCTTCATAGGCGCACTCTGCGGCCGCATGGAGTTGACCGTCCCGGCCAACCAGTTGGACCCACAGATGCGAAGTAGGCTGGGCGAAGTCAACGTACTCAACGGATTGTGAATGTACTGCACTCAACTGAATACCACGTACCAATTCACTATCGGTGGTCGACAATTGCCCGATGCGCACACGACCTGGCTCATCTGAACGGAGCGTCGGCAATGCGGTCCATCGCGTCTCCACATCCATACTAATCGGCGCAAATCCGAACTGACTCCAGTAACTGATGTCACCTTTCATAAGCACGATGCCAATACCTTCATCAAGGAACGATTGTGCTTGATACATGATTAGCTCAACCAACACATCATCATTCCCTTGCGTTGT
>VGPG01000051.1 GCA_016875555.1 Chloroflexota bacterium
ACCGATGGCCAGACGTACTGGGCGTACGGCGGCGACTTCGGTGATACGCCGAACGATGCAAACTTCTGTGCCGATGGAATGGTCTGGCCTGACCGTACACCCCATCCCGCCTTGTACGAGTACAAGTATTTGGCGCGCCCCGTCAAAGTAACCCCCGTCGAAGGGGTCAATGGCTTGTATCGTGTCCATAATCGACGCTACTTTACCAATATCGACGACTTAAGTGGTGAGTATGTGGTTGAAGCCGATGGTGCCGAAGTGGCCGAAGGCAACATCAATATCCGTGGATTAGAACCACAGAGTGTGCGCGAAGTGCAGGTTTCGCATTTGAGCGCCATTCAAGCGGCGTATCCAAACGCGCTCATCACCATTACATTCCACTTCCGTCGTCGTCGGTCAAATGCGCATAGTCCGATTCGCCATGAAGTTGCGTGGGATCAACATCAACTCCAAATGGCTGCGGTACAAGGGCACCCGCGTACACGTGGTGGGCGCGTAAAGCGCGATGAGGATGAAATTTTGCTCCAGGTAGGGCGTGTCAAAGCGCGCTTTGACGCCAAGAGTGGCAAATTACTCGCGTACGGAACGCCACGGCGTAACTTCATTGCCCGCGGCCCGATGATTCAACTATGGCGTGCGGCACTTGACAATGACGGATTGAAGTTGTGGCCGAATCACCCCTCCAAGGTGTTGCCGAACTGGCGTCTGCTTGGACTTGATGCCGTGCAAATGGCATTGACCGACATCGATCAAATTGGTGCGCGGCTGAGCTTTACGTATCGTGGGAGCGGTCGCGGTCAGAGCAGTGATGTACGCCATACGCAGACATTCACCATGAACGGCGACGGCAGTTTGCACATTGAACACTACGTCAAACTGGGTGAGGATGTCATCGACGTGCCACGCGTCGGTATTGCCATGGATATTCCATTGCAGTATCGCACGGTCAGTTGGATGGGGCGAGGACCATGGGAGAACTACCCGGATCGCAAGGCGAGTGCCATGATTGGGCGCTACGAACAGGACGTAGACGACTTCTATGTGCCGTACATCATGCCACAGGAACATGGCTTGCGCTGTGACGTGACACAGGTGCAGTTCGACAATAACCGAGGCAGTCGACTCCAGATCGTGAGCGACGAGCCGTTCCAATTCTCGGCAAGTCGATTCACCCCTGACCAAATCTTTGCGGCAACACATACGGTTGATTTGGTACCCAACAACTACATTACAGTGATTGTTGATCATCAACATCGCGGTGTTGGCACGGGGAGTTGTGGGCCTGACACCCTTGAGCAGTACAAGATTCTGTCACGACGTCATCGCTTCGGCTTTACGTTGGTACTGGGGAACGACGACGAATAAATCAGGGGTATCGTGACACGATGGATACAACGCTCGTTCCACACTGTGGAACGAGCGTTTTGATGATGATGGACGCCGATTAGACACCCTGTCAGCATATGCTATAATTGCAAATGCAATTTTGCTCTGTAACGGGAGTTTGGCATGACCACCACCGACACCGGCGTCAACCAATCAACGATTGATCCACGGGTGCCAATTGTCAATGACTTTTCAATTGTGGCAGCCACTGAAAACGGCTCAGGCAGTCAGACGGCCAATAATACACTTATTCGCGCCATCTTTAAGATGGGCATCTCAGTGAGCGGCAAAAACCTCTTCCCCTCGAATATTCAGGGTCTTCCCACGTGGTACACCATTCGCGTGAGCCATCATGGGTATACGGCACGTCGTGAACAGGCCGAAATTCTGGTGGCGTTTAACCCACGTACCTCAGAAGAGGACCTGACCAAGTTGCCTAGTGGAGGTGTCTGTGTCCACCCAGATGACCTCAAGTTCGCTCAACCGCGTAGCGACGTCGTCTACTATCCGATCCCCGTCAAAGAACTGATTAAGCAAATTAATCCGCCGCAGAACCTGCGTGATTACCTCGCCAATATGGCGTACGTTGGTGTGTTGACGGAGTTGCTGGGCATTGATCGCGCCCAAATCGAAGCCGCATTGATGCATCATTTCAAGGGCAAGCGCAAAGCGGTTGACCTCAATCTTGCCATGGTTGATCTGGCAATGCAGTACACGCGCGCTAATCTGCCCAAACAAGACCCATTTAGTGTGGCGCCACTCAACATGACGAGCGGTCAAATCTTGATCGATGGCAACACGGCTGCGGGTATTGGCGCGGTAGTCGGCGGTGTCTCGGTAGTGGCGTGGTACCCGATTACGCCATCGACGAGCCTGGTTGATGCGATTACCGAGTATGCGCCAAAGTTGCGCCCTGCCGTTGATGACAAGGTCAATTATGCCATTGTGCAGGCCGAAGACGAGTTGGCTGCTGCCGGGATTATCGTTGGTGCCGGCTGGGCAGGATGTCGTGCCATGACGGCTACCTCCGGACCTGGTATTTCGTTGATGAATGAATTTGGCGGCTTGGCGTATTTTGCAGAAGTGCCAATCGTGATTTGGGATATCATGCGCATGGGGCCATCGACAGGCTTGCCGACGCGCGTCTCGCAAGGTGATATTTTGTCGGCGTACTATCTTGGGCATGGCGATAGCCAGCATGTGTGTTTGTTGCCTGGCTCGATGCGCGAGTGTTTTGAATTCGCCGGGACGGCGTTTGATTTGGCAGATCGCTTACAGACGCCGGTGATGGTGTTGAGCGACCTCGACTTGGGCATGAACAACTGGATGACCGATCCCTTTGATTATCCAGAGCAGCCAATGGATCGTGGTAAGGTGCTTCACACTGAGGCGTTCGAGGCCTTTTTGGCAGAAAAAGGCAGTTGGGGGCGCTATCGCGATATTGATGGCGATGGGATCACCTATCGCACCATTCTGGGGAACCAACATCCGCGCGCAGCATGGCTTGGTCGTGGTACGGGTCACAACGAAAATGCGGTGTATAGCGAGCGTAACGATGACTGGCAACGCAACATGGACCGCCTGACACGCAAGCACAATACGGCACGCACCTTGGTGCCGGCACCGCTGGTCGAACACCAGCCCGGCGCACGGGTTGGCATTATCGCCTACGGCTCGACGCACGATGCCGTACGCGAGGCGCGCGATTATCTGCGAGCACACGGCGTAGAGAGTTCGTATATACGTCTGCGTGCCTTGCCACTGAACGACGATGTGACGGCGTTTATGGCGCAGTACGATGAAGTGTATGTGGTCGAGATGAACCAAGACTGTCAGATGATGCAACTGCTGGCCGCTCATGCCCCGGTGCATGCCGGTAAAATGCGCCCAGTTAATTTGTGTGATGGCTTGCCGCTCACGGCCGTGTTTGTGTTGAATCGCATTCTTCAGCATCGTAATGCACTGTAATACAGATCAACGAGGTAGAAACATATGACAACCACAACGAATCGTCCAACCAACCGCATTGGCTTGACGACCCAAGATTACCAAGGTGGCACCTCAACGCTGTGTGCCGGTTGTGGCCACAACTCGGTGACCAGTCAGATTATCGCCGCCTGTTACGACTTGTCGCTTGACCCACGTCAGGTGGTCAAGATGAGCGGTATCGGCTGTTCGAGCAAGACGCCAGCCTACTTTCTCAATCGTTCGTTTGGCTTTAACACGTTGCATGGGCGTATGCCGTCGGTCAGCACGGGCGTTGCATTGGCCAACCGCACCGTCTTGCCGATCGGCATTAGCGGTGACGGCGATACCGGCAGTATCGGCCTCGGGCAGTTTAAGCACATGATGCGCCGGAATGTGCCCATCGTCTATATCGTCGAAAACAACGGCGTCTATGGATTGACCAAAGGTCAGCACTCGGCAACTGCCGACATCGGCCAAAACCTGAAATATGCCGGTACGAATGAATTGCCACCTATCGACATTTGTGTGGAGGCAATCGCCGCCGACTGTGGCTTCGTGGCACGCTCATTTGCGGGCGATGCAAAGCAGGTACGTGAGTTGCTTAAGGCAGCCATGAGCTTTGAGGGGACGGCAGTGATTGACATCATTAGTCCGTGTGTCACGTTCAATAATCAGGATGACTCGACCAAGAGCTACGGCTACGGCAAACAAAACGAGGAGCGCATCCAGGATATCACCTTCATCCAAAGCTACGAAGAGGTGCAGGTCGATTATGAGCCGGGCAGTGAGCAGATGGTCAAACTCCATGATGGTCCGATGATTAAGTTGCGCAAAATCGACCGCGACTATGATCCGACGAACCGCTGGCAAGCTATCCAACTCATGGAAGAAGCACGCCATAAGAATGAATTTGTGACCGGCCTGATCTACATCAACGAACGTCGTCCGACATTGCAACAAACCATGCAGCTGATTGATACGCCGTTGGCCTATCAAGACGATGTGCAGTTGCGCCCTAATCGCGAGGCCTTTGCACGCGTTATGGGCGAGTTCTAGAGTCGTTGTGCAGAGGCAGGGGTGGCATGCTTGGCCACCCCTGTTGTTGTTTCTTTGAAAGGATCCGAGATGGCGCTGATTTATCATATGGTCTTGGTGACCCGCTGGCAGTCGTGGCCCAGCGAGACACCGTATCTGCCTGCTGAGTACGATAACGATGGGTTTGTACACTGTACTGCGGGCGATGCGTTGATGCTTAAGGTTGCGAATCACTTCTATACGACGGTGCCTGGCGATTTTGGCCTGCTGGTGATTGATACTGAGCGCCTTACGAGCCCGTTGAAGTGGGAGTCACCAACGCCCGGCGATACATTGGCACCGCTCTTCCCGCATATCTATGGTCCCATCAACCACGATGCGATTGTGGCAGTGCGCTCAATGCGCCGTACTCCGGATGGCCAATTCATCGAAATTGGTGGATGATTCGATTAACTATACATTGTTTAATTATTTTTTTTGATGCAAATTTTTGTAATTAAACATTGTATCGTTATTTTTTTGCATAAAAAATAAGCACCGACGACGTGGTATTGCCATCAACGGAGATCAATTCGCCAGCTGGAATGGGTAGCAAACGCGGCTATTGAAAATATTGACAATCTTGTCATAAAAATGCTACGATGTGTAGTAGAAACAAACACGACTGAGATACTGTACCGACACAACGATGCCAGAGCGATACATCAACAAGTACGGGCCAATCGATCGACGGCGGCGCGGGTATACGCCACCGCAGAATCAGAAGCCGGGCAATATTGAGAACGTGGTGATTGGGGTGCCCAAGGCACCTGAGCCGGGCACGGCTACCATCATGTTGCCGACGATTACACAGCCATCGATATGGATTGGGCTGATAGTCGTGGTATTGGCGTTTATCACGCCATACGTGTTCCCCGCATCGGAGCGAGCCGTAGACATCGGAGTGACGTTACAGGGGCAGACGATGGAGGGGATGACGCGCGAGATGCTTGACGAGGCCGTGGCAACGCGGTACGAGGCGTTTTTGGCGCGGCCGGTGACGCTGGTATACAAGGAACGGGTATGGAACCCGAGTGCGAGCGATCTGGGTGTATCGCTCAACATTCGGCAGACGAGCAACGAGTTACTCGGTCTGACCACGGATGTGAATCTCGAACGATGGATACGCAACTGGTGGGCGCGCCGGCAGGGAGTCCTCGATGTGGGGCCGCACCTGGTCATCAACGGAGCGCGCATGCAACAGTACCTCATGACCATCAGTAGTCAAGTTGACCAGCCAGTACGCCCGGCCGATTTGTTGATTGATCCGCAGACCGGTGCGACCATGACGGTCGCCGCCCAAACAGGACGTCAAATACTGGTAGATGAGACGATGGTTGACATTTACAACGCGCTGGCGGCCACAACACCGATGACGGTGACATTGCGTTCGCGCGAGATTGCACCGCGGGTAGATGCGGCAGTGCTCGACAAGAGCGCCAAGGATGTTGAGCGATTTTTGGGGAAGCCGCTGGTCGTGCGTCATGGAACGTCGGAGTGGGTCTGGGAGCGCGATCGTCTTGCGTCATTGATTATCAGCGAAAAAGATGCGAACGGCGTCACGCAGGTTCGTCTGAATGCACAGGCGATTGCACTCGAGGTTGACCGCGTGGCACAACGTGTGGATAGTCCGAGCGTTGAACCACGTGTGCGCTGGCGAGATGGCACAACAGAGATTCTTGTGCCAGGCAAGCGTGGCGTGCGGCTTGATCGTGTGGCAGCAGTACAGGCCATCGGTGATGCGTTGTACGGCACAACGCGTGAGATTGATCTGCCAACGATAGCAGTAGAGCCCCAACTCAACGATGCAGCAGTACGAGCGCTGACGTTTGTGGATGTGTTGAGTACGGGACGGAGCAGCTTTGTGGGATCGGCCGATTATCGCATCACCAATATCAAGGCGGGAGTGGCACGCATCAACGGTGTGTTGATAGCACCGGGTGCTGAGTTTTCATTTAATACAGAAGTCGGCGAAATAAACGAGGCCAATGGATTTGCACAGGGGTATGCGGTGATTGGCAATCGCACCCAGCTTGAGTGGGGTGGTGGTGTTTGTCAGGTCTCGACATCGTTATTTCGGGCGGCATTTTATGCGGGGCTCCCGTTCAAGGAATGGCATGCACATCCGTTTTATATTAGTTGGTATGACGCATACGCCTTTCCGGATACAAATGGTCCAGGACTAGATGCGGCCATATTTACAGGCGAGCTCGATTTGCGCTTTGTCAACGATACGGCGCATTGGATGTTGGTTGATGCCACCATTGATGAGCAGCAGCAGATTCTGGATATTCAGTTGCGCGGCGTTACAACGGGGCGGAGTGTGACAGTGAATGGACCGACAATTGTCGGAACGACGCCGGCGCCGAAAGATCCGGTATACGTTGATGACCCGACCTTGCCGACTGGCACCGTAACGCAGTCAGACAAGGCCAAAGAGGGCAAGAACGTTGTGGTCTACCGGACCATCAACAAAGATGGCAAGACGTTGCCGATGGAAGAATTCGCCACTACATTTAAGCCGTGGCCAGATGTGTACTTACGTGGCACAGGGCCCAAAGAGACGACGCCATGAGCGTGGCGCGGTGGATGTGCCAGTGGTGACTCGTGCGTCGCCACTGGTTTTTTGTTGGTGACGGGACATCCATACAAAGCAGGTACGCCACCCATGAACGTGAGGTAATGACGTGATGACCAAGGTGCCGATCAAAGCCATTCCGTACCATGTGAACTGGATGACGGCCGATTATGGACGCATGCGTGAGGAATTGGCACAACTAGCCGACCGTGGAGTGAATTATGTGCTTCTAAGTCCACCGTGGTTCAGAATACAACCGCGGCCACAACAGATAGACCGCGTGGTCATGGCCACACTTGAGGCGTGTTATGATGCGGCGTTGCAGGCGCGGATTGGCGCTGTGACGACCATCTTAACGGCTGCGTATGCTGGGAGTTTGGAGTTGCCTGATTGGCATCATGAGGCCGATGTGGTGGGGTGGTTGCAAGGTCGCACCACCACGCCGATTTATCGGCGTGGCGGAACGGTGCGCATGAATGGAGTGGTGCGTCCATTGCAGTTAGCTCATCCTTATCGTACCGACACCTATGGTGTGGGACAGCGCGAGTTGATCCGTGTGGTAATGGGCTATTTTGCTGGGCATCACGCGGCACGGCATTGGTTGCTCGCCCCTGGATGGAGTTATCTGGCTGATACGCCACCGCACGTGGCAGCGGCGTGGTGGCAAGAGTTGGTTGGGCTGGCACGGCGAGTGCATGCAGGAGCAGTAATTATGGCACAGATCGATGCACCACAACTGCTTGGGCATGGATTTGATGCAGTGGCCGTGAGTCGTGACGTTGATATGGTTTGTGTAGATACGGCGATGCCCATCTTGCCCCAACGACATCAGCGTGCCCCGTGGTTGCCGATGCGGTTTTTGCAGCATGTGGTAGCCGGACTAACGCAACGGCCCATAGTGGTGGGCATGCACCCACTGGGGAGTGATGACCAGGCCGGGTGGCGCACGGTGTCGTGGTATGACCGGCGCGTACACGTACCGGTGATGACGCCACTCCAACTCGTGGATGCATGGCAGGTGTATGTGGCGTGGCTCCAAAGGCATGCGGTGGCGGGTGTCATCTATCCGATTGGGTGGCATGCTGGTTACGATAACGACCGCGATGATGCACATGTGGCGTGGCCACGTGTTGCGGTATCGGTACAAGGAGAGCTTGATGCGTGTATGCGTCAGTGGCAACAGTGCGGAGCGTACACCGATGACTTCGATCGTGAGCGTTATCTCTATCATCCACACCGAGAGTTGCTACGCATATGGCGTGCATATACAACGCAGTGATTTGGCACGGTTACAGCGAATCATGACCACTGCTATAATGAGGGCGAGTATGGAGGGGTAATATGGATACTGATGAGATGTTTGAACGGGGTGTGGCGGATGCCTACATGGGCGATCCGCATCCTTTCTATTATCGTCATTACGAACCATACAGGCAGGGGTACGACCAGACACGTCGGCGTATGCGCAAGACTAGCGCTATTCCGGTCATTGATGTGCGTCGAATTGTCTTTAATGCGTTATTCGTGGTTGGGCTCGGAGCGATTGGCTTTGTTATTTATTATTTTACGACCACTACAGTCATTCAACCGGTATTGCCCAAACCCACGCCGGTAGTCCTACCGACCTTGCCTGCCGCGAGTGTGATGGTGTTTGCGACCAATACCCCTATTCCGCCGACTCCAGAACCGCTCGTATTGACGAAAGGAAAGAAAGCCCGAGTCCAAAACACTGAAGGAAATCCATTACGTGTACGCATTTCGCCATCAACGAGTGCCCAAGTGATTGCCTACGTACGAGATAATCAGATTGTCGAGATTGTTGAGGGACCGATCTTGGCAGATGGATATGTATGGTGGCAAATCAAGAACGAAGAAGGCACTGGATGGAGTGCCGAACACGACAATGAAGGAACATATTGGATTGTTCCTGTTGTAGATGAGCAGTAGATTCACCATAGCACGAAGGTCACTGAGGTCATGAATACCACCCCTATCGTCGATCCGAAGATTGGTCAGCGCATCTCGGCCATGTTGTTTATTACGCAAAGTTTTGGCTCGGCTGCACTTATCTCAAATGCAACGGTGAATCCGATTATCGGCGCAAAACTCGGCGGGAGTGATATTTTAGCGGGCGTCCCAGGGACGCTTCTCTTAATAGGAGCTGCACTTGCATCGTATCCAGCTGGCATGCTCATGCAAAAAATCGGTCGGCGGCCAGGATTAGCGCTCGGGTTCTTTTTGGGGAGCGTGGGCATGGCGATTGGCGGATATGCGATTGTCACACAGTCATTTCTGCTCTTTTTGCTTGGTCTGTTGTTCATTGGTGGTGCACGTGGTGCGGTTGACCAGAGTCGTTATGCGGCCGCCGATGCAAATCTCCCTGAGGCGCGCGCCCGTGCGATTAGTACGGTGGTCTTTGCAGGGACAGTGAGTGCGGTTGGTGGGCCCTTGCTTGTTGCGCCACTCGGCGTGTTGGTCCAATCGGTGTTCGGCTTTGAAATGCTCGCCGGTCCGATGATTGGTGGCGCTATCCTCTTCTTGTTATCGGGTATTTTGATCTGGCTCTTTTTGCGTCCTGATCCACGCGATATCGGACGAATTATTGCTGACGCGTTGAAAAAGGACGATGATCCACCTCCTGCGGCTGCACGTGCTTGGGGAGAGATTATCCGTTTGCCCGGGGTGCAACTCGCTGCGCTCTCCATGTTGATTGGTCAGGCGATGATGGTGTTGGTGATGACGGTCACGTCGTTGCACATGAATCATTACAATCATCCACTTGCTGATATTTCGTTGGTCATCATGGGGCACACGTTGGGCATGTATGGCCTGTCGTTTGTGACAGGCACGATTGCTGATCGATTTGGACGAACCACCGTGGTCGTACTCGGTGCTCTCATCATGATTGCGGGGAACATCGTTGCGCCCATTTGGACCGATACACTACCAATTGCCATCGGGTTGTTTTTGGTGGGTTTGGGGTGGAATATGTGTTATATCGGTGGGTCCTCCTTATTGGCAGACAACCTTGTGCCTAGCGAACGTGGCCGCTATCAAGGGGCGGTGGAGTTGACCGTGAATCTCTCTTCGGCTGTTGGTAGTTTGAGTAGCGGGTTTATTCTGGCAGGGCTCGGCTTTACGGTGTTGAATGTGATCGCCATTGTCATTACCTTGACGCCCATCATCATGGTCATATGGCAGCGGAGTCGACGCGTGCAACACGCAGCCACGGAGTCCGTATGAGTATCTTCGGGGGCAGGCGACTGGTGTGGTTGATGATGTGGGTTGCCATGAGCGTGGCAAGTTGTGGCTCACAAGCCCCCATTCCAGTCTCGCAGCTTCCAGCATTTGAGGGTCGTCAGGTGGCGGTAGCGGGTGCGATTGTAGCACAAGCAGATCGGTTGTTATTGGTGTCACACGTGGTTACGATGCCTGATGTACCGGTGCAGTTTGGTACTGCGCAGTATGGGGTGGAGTTGTCGTGGGTGCAGCAGCAGTTGTTGCCGTGGCGCGATGACGGCGATGTACGTTACGTGCCTGCCATCGTGACCGGTGAATTTCGTGATGGGCGCATCCAGAACGTGAGTGGTGTGGACACTGACATGCGTGAACAGACGGTGGTAAACCACGAGATGCACCGCATGATTCGTCTGGTGGGGCATCTTCATTCACACCCGGATGGTACCTACATCCACGATCAATATCAGCCAGCGCAAAGTCGTGGATTTTGGCCGGCGTGGGTAGGTGACATGGCTCCCATACGCATGGTGGAGGGAGCCGAGGTACTGATTGAGGGTGTACGGGTTGATGAACGCATCATCGCGGTGGTAATTGCCCCGGTTATCGAGAAGGCGCCATAAGGGACTCAATACGAGGCTTGTCATACACCGTACCCCCAGCCATATGGCTGGGGGTACGGTGTTGATTTGCGCGGTGCAGATTAGACGATGGCTTTTTCGCTGTCGCGATCGAAGGCATGCATCTTGGACATATCAACGACCAACGAAATGTTGTTGTTGATTGAGGCGCTGGTACGTGGGTCAAGACGGGAGACCATTTCTTTGCCGCCGTTTTCGACGAAGGCGTAGACTTCGCTCCCGAGTGGCTCACGCACCGTGACGCGGGCATTGAGGCGAGCGCTCTCTTCGACTCCACGTGGCACATAATTCTCGTCGTGGATGTTCTCGGGACGAATGCCGAAGTAGACAGACTTGCCGATGTAGGACTCCAGTTTGCTGGCTTTATCAGCGGGTACTGGCAGGGCAAACGCGCCTACATCGACGATCAAGCCATTGTTGCCGCGACCCACATTGGCTTCGAAGAAGTTCATTGATGGTGAACCAATGAAGCCGGCCACGAACATGTTGGCTGGGTTATCGTACAAGTTTTGTGGGGAATCGAGCTGTTGCAACACGCCATCCTTCATGACGGCGATGCGTGTACCCATGGTCATGGCCTCGGTCTGGTCGTGGGTCACGTAGATGAAGGTAGTCTTGAGGCGCTGATGCAACTTCGAGATTTCGGCACGGGTCTGGACGCGCAACTTGGCGTCAAGGTTTGAAAGTGGCTCGTCCATCAAGAAGACGGCCGGGTTACGCACAATGGCGCGACCGAGGGCCACGCGTTGGCGCTGACCACCTGAGAGGGCTTTGGGTTTGCGGTCAAGCAAGTGACCGATGGCGAGCATTTCGGCTGACTCTTTGACGCGGCGGTCAATTTCGTCTTTGGGGGTCTTGCGCAATTTGAGACCGAACGCCATGTTCTCGTAGACCGACATGTGTGGATACAAGGCATAGCTTTGGAAGACCATGGCGATATCGCGGTCTTTGGGGGGCACATCGGTGACGTCGCGATCGCCGATGTAGATGTGCCCGTCGGTAATCTCCTCAAGACCGGCCAAACACCGCAACGCGGTCGTTTTGCCACAGCCTGATGGACCAACCAAGACCAAGAATTCCTGGTCGTTGATTTCGATGTTGAGGTCCTTGAGCGCTGCGAAGTCGCCAAAGCGCTTCCATACGTGATCGAACTTGATTCCAGCCATGGTGTACATCTCCTCTATGAGCTACAGCAACGCGGTCAATAGATTCGGAGGAGGTATCCTCCGCCCAGGTTACGTACGATGGGGAGCGCTACTCCCACGAATGATGAGCTTAGGGGCCAACAAGCGCGGTGACGGCGCAGGACTCCCACTGATTTGCTCTTCGAGCAACTGAATGGCACTGACTCCCATGGCAAATCGTGGTTGACGGACAGCGGTCAGTGGCGGTTGCAAATATGCCGCAGGTGGTAAATCGTCGAAGCCGATGACTGCGATATCGCGCCCCACCTGTAATCCCGTATCGCGGATGGCACGCATGGCGCCGTACGCTAGCTCGTCGCTGGCCGCAATCACGGCCGTGGGTCGTTCGGGGAGTGCGAGGAGCTCAGACATGACCGCCTCGCCATCTGCTTCACGGCGCCCACCGGCTAGGACCCCGCCTTCGATGAGGGTGAGGCCAAGTTCGGCGAGTGCACTAAGAAATCCGTCGACATACCAATCGCTACTCGCCAAATCGGGATCAGGGGCAATCAGGGCTATACGCTGATGACCAAGCGTGTGGAGATGTGTCAGCGCAAGCTGCATGCCGTGCATGACATCGCTCGCAACCCAGACATCACCCTGTGGCCCCAGACTGACACGTGGAATACGCGCGTGTGCCAATGCTGCCAGGCGCGCATCGCGGTACTCCGGGTCGCACACCACAATCCCATCGACTTGACCACTCCGTGCAACGGCCACGCACTGTGTACTGGCATCATCACGCATCGGGATGAGCAAAAGCCCTAAACCACGTTGCGATGCCTCGTGCGCCATGCCGGCGAGCATCTCGGCGGTGGCAGGATCAGCCAAACGGTCAAACCCACTTGCCATTGACACTCCGAGTGTATGGCTACGACCACGCATTGATCGGGCCGCATGACGTGGTTGGTAGTCTAACGCATGAACCGCCTGCCAGACCCGCGCTTGGGTATCGGCGGGGATTGAGCCCTGTCCATTAAGCACATATGACACAGTGGCAATTGAGACCCCTGCATGTGCGGCAACCTGACGGATTGTGGCCATGGGCGCTCAGGTTTCACTCTGTTAGTTAACCGTTTAACTAGATAATACTGCTGAAGTGAAAAATTGTCAACTGCGGCGTAGGGTGTTTTTCAGGCTAGAATAGCAGTACACAGCGTACAAGAGGAGTACCACGATGACGAGCGTGATTGATTTGCGGAGCGATACGGTCACTCAGCCATCACCGGCGATGCGCGAGGCGATGTTTCATGCGGCAGTCGGCGACGATGTTTATGGCGATGACCCGACGGTCAACGAGTTGGAGCGTCTTGCGGCGGCCAAGGTTGGCAAAGAGGCGGCCTTGTTGGTGACGAGTGGTACGATGGGCAACTTGTGTGGCGTGTTGTCGCACTGCCAGCGTGGTGATGAGGTGATTGTCGGCGACAAATGTCACATCTATAACTACGAGGCCGGTGGTGTGTCGGTGCTCGGCGGTGTGGCGATGCATACAGTGCACACGACCGCCAAGGGTGAGTTACCGCTCGCTGATTTGGCGGCAGCCGTGCGCAACCGCGAGGATCCCCACTCGGCCTATACCCGACTTGTGTGTCTTGAGAACACACACGGCGGGTGTGGTGGCGTAGTAGTCGCCCCGAGCTACATGGCCCAGGTCAAGGCGTGGGCGCACGCCAACGACTTGCAGGTGCATCTTGACGGTGCGCGTGTGTTTAATGCGGCGGTGGCGTTGGGCGTTGATGTCAAAGAAATCACACAGCACGTCGATAGCGTGCAGTTTTGTATGTCCAAAGGGTTGTCAGCCCCAATCGGCTCGATTCTGGCTGGTAGTGCCGATTTGATTCGCAAGGCGCGACGTCTGCGCAAGATGGTCGGTGGTGGTATGCGCCAAGCCGGTGTGATTGCGGCCGCCGGGATTGTGGCGCTGACCGAGATGGTTGATCGCTTGGCCGAAGATCATGTGCATGCCAAGGTCTTGGCGCACGGCTTGGCCTCGATTCCAGGGATTCGCATTGACCCCAACCAGATTGAGACCGATATTGTGGTGTTTGGATTGAGCGATGGTCGTTCGGCTGGTGATTTTGCGGCCGCAATGACAGCCAAAGGGGTGCTGGTCGGTGCATTTGGCCCTGGCAAAATCCGTGCGGTCACCCATTATGGCATCGACGGCAACCACATCGAACAAACCCTCGAGGTCGTACGAGCAGTTATGGCCACCCCACCGACCGCAGATGGACAACCCGTCCAAGGGGCGTATCGCTAGGTCA
>VGPG01000052.1 GCA_016875555.1 Chloroflexota bacterium
ACAGCACCAATTACGGCGCAGGCGAGCGCTACATGCCACGCCGGGAGTTTGAGTGCCTGTAGTGCCGCAAAACCCGCCACCCAGAGCGCTACGTCTGCTGGGGTCAACAGCGCGTGCCGCATCAATGGGTCCCACAACGTGGCGCCGAGCAATCCAACCACCGCTGCTTGTATCCCTAGTAATGCGCGATATATCGATGCATGCTGGGTTACTTGGTGCCACCATGGCTGAATGCCAATAATCAACAACCACCCGGGTACAAAGATGGCCACAAGGCCGACAACCCCCCACCACCATGAACCTGCGTAACTGACACCGGCCACGAATGCACTAAACGCAAACAACGGTCCAGGTAAAATTTGAGCAATCGCGTATCCGCTGATGAGTTGATCATTGGTGAGAAGTTGCTCGCTGACAAATCGTTGTTGCAACATTGGGAGCACCACATGTCCGCCCCCAAACACAAGCGCACCAGTTTGATACAGCCAACTGAGTGGCGTACGCACCACAAGACTGATGGCAAGCAATAGGGCAAATGCGGCCAACAAGAGTATCCCGCCACTCCTTGAGATGACGGCGTGTTGGCGCGTGGGGCTCGTGGGTGTGGTTGTCAGTGCGAATACACCGATGACTCCGGCAGTGAGCAAGACCACCAGCTGGAGCCATGCCAGTGGGAAGAGGAGGAGGATGATTGCCGTGGCAAACGCCAACAATTGCCGCGGTTGGTCCACACAAAAGCTCTTGGCCATGCCCCAAATGGCATGGGCAACTACACTCGCCGCCCCAATTAACAATCCTTGAATAATGGTTGGATAATCAGCTAGCCAGGTGCTGCCGTTGATGGCGAGGAGCATCAACAGCGCCGATGGTGTGGTGAATGCAAGCCAGGCTACGATGGAGCCGCTGATGCCAGAATGGCGTGCCCCAATCAGCATGCCGAGCTGTGAACTCGATGGCCCTGGCATGATTTGACAGAGGGCATTGTCTTGGGCAAACTCGTCGTCGCTCAGCCATCCTCGGCGCGTGACAAATTCATCGCGGAAGAAGCCGATGTGTGCACTTGGCCCGCCAAACGAGGTGAGTCCAAGCCGGCTGAAGATGAGCCAGAGTTGCCATAATTTAGTCATGGCCGGCCAGCTCCTTGGTCTTGGTGAGCATGTCGGGCGCCGTAATCAAGGCCTCGCCGACCAAAATCGCTTGTGCGCCGTTGCGCCCGACCGTCGCGACATCGGCCGCCGTAAAGATACCACTCTCGCTTACGAGGGTAACCGTGCGGTCGCGCGGTAATTTGGCGGCGACCTGGGCCGTCACATCGAGCGAGATTTCAAATGTATGCAAATTGCGGTTGTTGATACCAATAATGGCGAAGTTGAGTGCGAGCGCCCGCTGGAGCTCGTCGTCGTCGTGCACCTCAACTAAGACCTCCATGCCTAACTCGTGGGCGAGGTCGTACAGCGTGCGCAACTGGGTGTCGTCGAGACAAGCCACAATCAACAGAATCGCATCGGCACCATAAGCCCGGGCCTCGTAGACTTGGTATGGATCAATGATGAAGTCTTTGCGCAACAACGGCGGGTGGTGTCCGTCTGGTCCCACTGCATCTTGTTGGCGAATGCCCTCGAGATACTTGAGGTTGCCCTTGAAGAACTGCTGATCCGTCAGCACCGATATCGCTGATGCGCCGCCGTCGGTGTAGGTCTTGGCGATGGCCATCGGCTCGAAGTGCTCAATCAAGATGCCGCGCGACGGCGAAGCGTGCTTGACCTCGGCAATCAGGGTTGGCCGCTGATGTCGGCGCAAGGCGGCTCCAAATGAGCGTATTGGCGGCGCTTTGGTGGCGCGCTCCATGATGCGTGTAAGTGGGATTTTGGCCTGTTGGCGCGCAACTTCGATGACTTTATGATCGATGATACGTTGTAAAACACTCTGACTCATAGTGGGTTCTCGTGATGTTCAATGCTTGCACTATACTATACCATCTTGATGATTGTGTTAACTTTTGTGCGATTACGTGAGCCACCAGATGGCGATGGCGACGCTGGCAATGGTGACAGGCAAGCCGATTTTGAGATAGGTCACAAAATCAAGGGTAATGTCGTGTTGGGCAGCTCGCTCGGCCACGATTAAGTTAGCCACACTCGCAAGTAGAGTGCTGTTACCGGCCAGTGTTGAGCTTGCTGCCAGCACTAGCCACGCCTGGGTTGGATTGGCGAATTGGGTAATCACATCTTGGAGGACTAAGACAGCAGGCACATTGCTAATCAGATTTGACAAGAGCGCAGCACTGACAGCAAAAGGGATGAGCTGGCCATCAATGAATGTGGCGGATTGTGCATACATCCACGCTGCCGTAGCGCTTTCTCTGAAGCCAGCTGTGACAATAAATAACGCTGCAAAAAAGAGCAACAAACTGCCGTCAATCGGGTGCAGTAGATTAGCTGCCGGCGTATGCCGCCGAATCAACAACAGTCCGGCAGCAATCATCACAGCGACCGCCGGATTGACTCCCACGAGGAGGGCGATGGTGAGTACCACGATAGCCACCAAGGCGTGTGGTGCATTGAGTGGGGGGAGTGTGAGATGTGGTGTCGAGTGGAGTACGTGCAGTTGGTTGCGGTAGAGGAGAGTCAACATAGCCCATGCCACGATCAGACTCAAGAGGCTTGGTATCCATAATGCCTGGAGAAACGGCACGAAGCCGATGCCAGAGAGATTACCGATGACGATATTTTGTGGGTTGCCGGTAATCGTTGCGCTTGAACCGATATTTGCACTCAATGCAAGTCCGAGAAGAAGTGGAATGGGGGACGTGTTGGTTTGACGGGCCACCATGATGACTAGGGGTGTCAACAAAAAGACGACGGTGTCGTTGAGAAAAATAGCCGAGAGGACGGCGCTGACGAGCATCATGATACCGAGTAATGTGCGCCCGTGGCGTGCAAATCGTGCAATCCACGCCGCAGCATGCCGAAAGAATCCGGCCTCTTCGAGCGCACCGTTGATAATCATCATACCGGCGAGAATTACGAGCGTAGGAATATCAATCGCGTGCCAGGCTTGGTCACCATCAAGTGCACCAACCGCAAGAAGTGCAGCTGCGCCAATCAGCGCAATCGTGGTGCGGTTGAGCGCAAGCCACGGCAATCGACCGACTGCAATGCCATACATCACAATGCCAACAATCAAACTCGTTGCGATTTCACGCCACATGACGACCTTCGGATGTTACATGGTTCCGCTGGCATTATACGCTATGCGTTACTGGGCGAGGCGCAGAAGTTCGTAGTTGGTGCGCTCGGCTATGTCGATTTCACGCTCAAACATGCGTAGCGCTTGTTTGGCGACTCCAGTCATCGAACCATCGGCATTGGTTCGTGTCACAAGTATGTGAAGGTGAATAGGAGCACTCATGTATACACTCACGTAGTTTGCATGAATTGCGGCTTGCATGGTATCAGGGCATCCGGTGGGTAGTGGGTCAGCTTGTTTCCTCAGCGTGTCAATGCGTGCAACTAATTCGTCAGTTGCCACCATGTTGATGCTATTGTAAATGTCAAAGTAGTCGTAGACGCGCTGATTACTACGGTCCATGTAGGTGTCAAGTGCCACACGGCATGTGGTGGAGATTGCGAGTGGAGCAGTGCCTCCAGCTGAGACAACCACGATTGCAGTTGCATCTGGCGTCGATGCAATACGTGCTGTTTGTGACTGAACCTGCCAAATACCCCACGCTAATGCGGCATTCAGAATGACTAACCCGATGATGCCAATGACGAGGATGCGCAACGTAAGCGACATACTAACCTCCTAGCGGGTATGAAGTTGTGAATAATGCCAAGGAGATAGAAGCGGGGGGTGAGAAGCGGCTACCGCCGGTGTGCTACGCACCGGCGGTATGTCGATGAATTAGTCTGAATAGCGCTCTTCGAGCCACGGATCGGCGCTGTTGTTATAGCCGTACCGTTCCCAGAATCCAAGGCGATCTTCACGCATGAACTCGAGCCCGCGCAGCCATTTGGCACTCTTCCAGAAGTACTTCTTTGGAGTGAGTAGGCGCAGTGGATACCCGTGATCGGGCGTCAACTCTTGGTCCTCGTACTTGTAGGCGAGCAACGCATCGTCGAGCATCAGGTACTCAAGCGGCACGTTTGCGGTGAACCCGTATTCGCAATGTGCCATCACGTGGGTGACGCCAGGTTGAAGTGGCGGTAACAACTCCAAGAAGTCACGGAAGCGCACACCAGTCCAGCGCGTGTCAAGTTTGCTCCAACGCGTGACACAGTGGATGTCGGTGACGACGTCAATGGTAGGTAATGCACGAAATTCAGTGTAACTAAAGGTTTTGGGCGATTCTATGGCGCCCCACACCCGCAAATCCCAGGTTTGTTCGAGATTCTGGTAGTGTGGCACATCACCATAGTGCAGAACAGGGAACTTTTCGGTCAAGTATTGTCCGGGCGGCACGCGATCTTGTAGGTCCTCGGGAGCTCGCTCGGTTTTGCGCCGGAATGCGTTTAACATGGTCAAACCTCACGTATCACGATTGGAAATAATCCCTCTTAGGTAGTATACCTGTTTTTGTGAATGCCATGCCTACCAATGCGGATGTGGTGTCCGAATGGGTAGCCAGGGAATCTCTTCACTCGGCGCTATCAAACCTGCTTTGCCCCATGCGCGTAAGGCGAGATACGGATATTCAATCTCGTAGACCGTCATGCTTTGATTGGGGTCGAGATCGGTGGCAATCGTGGCTACCATCTTTTGTGCGGTACGCATGTCAATCTTGCCCGACATCCACTGGTCGTTTATTTCGTAGAGACGCGTCATGGCAATTTGCATCACAGTTTGATCGTTGGTTAGACTAATGTACTTGAGAACGGTTTGACATAAGCCATGAGCGTGTTCTAATTCTTGGATGTGCTTAAGTCGGAGTGACGGTAACTGTTGGGCGATGTGCTGGATGGCGTTATTTAGGCGTTCGTATCGTTGTGTGAGTTTTTGTAATTCAGGGACAATCGGTACTGTCACATTACTTGCGGTATACAAACTTGTTTCGAATGCGGTTGCTTCGAGGCGAATGCTTTGTATGCCGCGTGCAATTTGCACCGGTAATGCTTGAGGATACAGCGTGACAAACTGTTCTAGCAACGTTACCTGGCGCGTGAGCACTTCACGCATACGATTCACACGTTTTGCTAGTACGAACGCAATTTGACCGCCCTCAAATGGGACCAAATCGAACAAGGCATGATTAAACTGGCGGGCACGCTGATAACACGTCAACGAATCAAACGGTACTTCGTCAATCATCTGCTGTAGCGCATTAAACGTGGTTTTGAGTTCATCGAGCGCACTACTATTGGCCACGGTGCCATCGGCCAGTTGCATTTGTGCGCGGTCGTATGACTCCTCCGCCTCAATGTATTCTTCGTGTGCCAATTTGTGCATGGCACGGATGATTTCTTGGCGTTGCTCTACGACCTGCCATAACGTTTGCGTGCGTTGCATGCTTTGATTGGCCAAATTGATGGTCTGAGCGGTCAACGTCGTATTGCTGGTCGTTGGTGCGTTGCGCCGGAGTGCGAGTTGCGTGTAGTAGTAGCTGTAGCGCAGATGTACGCTGGCCTCGCTCCCGACTTGTGCAATATCCAGCCAGAGGCTTGGATGGGCCAAGATGACGTCCAAAAAGACCTCGTACGTGGTTGCATGCTGCTGAGACAGATGTTCACCTTGTTGTTGCAAGAGAGCAAGTAGCTCATTGTTGCGTTGTTGTTGTTGCGGTGTATTACCACCTGTCGTCACCGCTTCTTTGCGCATACTCTCCGCTTGGCCAATCAGTTGCTCGCCCACGTCAATTTGGCCACTCATCATGGCGGCAAGTGCCTTGTCGAGGAGTGAGAGCGCTTGTTGGAAGCCCTCAAGACTTGCACTGACATCGAAGCCCTGCATACCGGCTTTCTCGGCCGCACTGCGACCGGTTTTGATGCTGGTGCGCAGCTCAAACATGCTATTCAGCAGGCGATTAATGTGCTGATATCCTTCTAGTGCAGCATGCGTATTGGGACCGATTTGTTCATAGTTGTGTGTCTCTAACGCTTCACGAGCCGTTTTGAGATGGGCGTCTGGTTGTTGCAACATGGCACGCTGGCTAATCCCCAGCGTGGTCAGACGTTGACTGAGCGTCAGTTGTGCTTGTTTGGTTTGATCTATGGCCTGTGAAAACTGGCCTAGCTGTTGTTCTAGCGTGCTACGGTGTCGTATAGCTTGTTGGAGCAAGGTCTCAATTGGCTCGATCTGGGGTGCCAGCGTCGCAGCAATCCGCCCGAGTTCGCGGTAGTCGTGCTCTTCGGGTGTGTTTGGCAGATTGCGCACTGCTTTGTCGAGCGTGTTTTGACACTCCCGATACAAGTACTCCGCGTCACTGACGAGTTTGGCCAGATGCGCTGCATCTGCATCTCGAAAGCGCAGCCGGTCGTAGCTAACCTTGTCGCGTTCTCCGTTGAGGAGTTGCGCCGTATACCCGAGCTGGCTCCGTAACTTCCGCAGGGTGCGGTCGACGTCTGCTTGCGCCCGTGCAATACCTTGCTCGCGTCGTGCGGTGCGGCGCATGCGTACAAACAGCACAATCAGTGCAATGATGGCAATGCTGCCAATACTGACTGCAAGAATTTGTTGAAGGAACAATGGCGTTAAGGTGTAACCGGCCACCACCGGATCAGACTGAAACACCATGTCGTATCTACCTTGCTAGAGATCAACGCCCAGCACACCAGCGACGCTAAAGATATCTTTGTCGCCACGGCCCGACAAGTTGATGAGGATGATTTGATCGGGACGCATCGTCGGTGCAACGCGCAATGCATCTGCCACCGCATGCGCACTTTCGAGTGCCGGTATAATCCCTTCGAGTTTGCTGATTGTCTGAAACGCCTCGAGTGCCTCTTCATCATCAACTGAGACATACTGCACGCGCCCAGTGTCGTGCAACATGGCGTGTTCGGGACCAATTGCCGCATAGTCGAGACCCGCCGAGATGCTGTGTGTCAGCTGAATCTGGCCGTCGTCATTTTGTAGGATATACGTGTAACTCCCTTGGAGCACACCCTTGCTGCCTCCTTCAAAACGCGCCGCGTGATTACCGAGACTAATGCCGCGCCCACCGGCCTCGACGCCGCGCATGGCAACCGAAGGCTCTTCGAGGAATGGGTGGAACATGCCGATTGAATTCGATCCACCGCCCACACAGGCGATAATCAGGTCGGGCAAACGCCCGGTAGCGGCTTTGATTTGGCCATAGGCCTCACAGCCGATAATACTCTGAAAGTCGCGCACCATGGTTGGGTATGGGTGCGGGCCAAGCGCTGATCCTAGGAGGTAGTACGAATCAGGGTTTGATACCCAGTCACGCATGGCATCGTTGATGGCATCTTTGAGGGTGCGCGAGCCAGTGGCAACACCGCGCACCTCTGCACCGAGTAAACGCATGCGAAAGACATTCGGCTTCTGGCGCTCAATGTCATCAACGCCCATGTACACTACACACTCGAGCCCGAGCAACGCACAGACTGCCGCCGTGGCTACACCGTGTTGCCCCGCACCGGTTTCGGCAATAATGCGCTTCTTGCCCATGCGCTTGGCCAACAACCCTTGTCCGAGTGCATTGTTGATTTTGTGGGCACCGGTGTGCGCCAAATCTTCGCGCTTGAGATAAATCTGTGCTCCGCCACAATGCGCGCTGAGGCGCTGTGCATGCGTCAGCGCAGTGGGGCGTCCAATGAATGTCGCTTGTAGTTTGGCTAACTCAGCCCAGAATGCAACATCATATTTGATGGCCGTGTATGCCTCTATGAGATTGGCCACGGATGGGGCAAGTGTCTCAGGAATGAAACTACCGCCGTATGGGCCAAACATGCCAGGTCGTGATGATGTGGTGGTACTCATGATGGTTGTCCTCAAAGAGAGATGCTCCCTATATCATACCGTATTTAACTGGAGACAGTGCAGCTAATGATTTGACATAACACGTAATGTTGTCAACAAAAACGCATACTCATATGCCCGATCAATCAACGCATCATAGCGCCCACTTTTGCCGGCATGTCCGGCCTCCATGTCTGTGTACAAGTAGTACGTCCCATTGGGCGTCAGTGTCCGTAATTTGGCGATCCACTTGGCTGGCTCCCAGTATTGTACGCGTGGGTCGTTGAACCCGGCCGTCATGAATATAGCCGGATACGCTCGTGCCACCGTGTTGTCGTAGGGCGAGTAGCGCATCATATAGTTGAAGTACTCGACATCGTGCGGGTTGCCCCACTCCTCGTACTCGGGGACTGTCAGTGGGATTGTGGCATCGAGCATGGTATTGATGACGTCCACAAATGGCACGCCAGCAATCACCGCCGTGAATAACTCGGGGCGTTGTGTGACCACAGCCCCCATCAACAACCCACCGGCACTGCGCCCGAAGATGCTCAATCGGGCCGGTGAGGTGTAGTTTTGGGCAATCAGGTGTTCGGCACACCTGATGAAATCGCTGAACGTGTTCTGTTTGTGCAATAGCTTGCCGTTGAGATACCACTCGCGCCCCATCTCACCACCACCACGAATATGGGCATAGGCCAACACAAAGCCGCGCTCAAGCAGTGCTAGCCGATCCGACACAAAGCCGATGTTCAGATTGGCGCCGTAGGAGCCGTAGCCGATAAGCAGCGTCGGCGCAGTGCCATCACACACCACCAATTGATGGCGCACAATCGTAAGTGGGATGTCGGTGCCGTCATGCCCGTTGGCCCAGACGCGCTCGAGAATGTAGTCGCGCGGTGTATGTGGTTTGCCGCCAACCTTGTCTTGTTTGACCGTCACAAACGTGCGCTCGTGCATATCATAATCAAACACGGTGGCAGGTGTTACTGGTGTGGCATAACTCAGTCGGAGAAGGTTGGTCTTGAACTGTTGCATGCTGCCACGGTTGATGGCGTACGCAGCATCGTTGAACTGTACGGTGTGCATGGAGCCATCGGTCGTGCGATATATTTCGACTTGCTGGAGGCCACCACGCCGCACCCAAGCCACGAGGTGATTGGCAAACGCATCAATCTGCTCAATGGTTGTGTCGGCGCGGTGTGGGACCATGGCGCGCCAGCCCGCTTCGCGAAGCGTTTTGGTCATAATCATAAAATTGACCGCTTGTGCATTGGTATGCATGAAGAGGTGCTCGTCGTACATGGCCACGGTGTACTCGATGCCTGGTTGACGTGGCGCCACACACGTTGCCGCATGGTTGGATTGTGTGTCGTACAACCATACCTCGGATGACGAACTACTATGACTGCCGACAATTAGGTGCCGACCATCGCCACTCTGGTCGAGATCGACGTTGCAAAGCGGATTGGGCTCTTCGAAGAGGCATGTAGCCTGATCAAACGATTGCCGCCACTGCCAAGCCCAGACGCTACTCGGGCGCCAGGCTGCATCAGGACGGACGAGGTAGAGCCATTCGCCGTTGGGTGACCAGGCCAGGCCGTAGTAGAGGTTGGTGATGGGTGCGATGAGTTCGGCGCCGTCGCTGATACGGCGGATGTGCAGGCGAAAGTGCTCGTTGCCGTTGTCGTCGAACAACAAGGCGATATAGTTGCCGTCTGGGCTTACCTTCCAGCCGCCGAGCTTGAGAAAGCTTTTGCCCGTGGCCTCGGCCTGTAAATCACAGACGACCTGGGCGGTTGCCGGATTATTGGCTGGTGCGCGCATGAGTTGTGGGTAGTCGTATTCGTCGCGGTAGCGCATGAAGTAGTGATAATCGCCAACGAGGACGGTGGCGCTGTCGTCGTCGGCCACAATTCGGCTCTGCAAATCACTGAGGAGTTGCTGCACAAGGGGTTGTGGGATGGATGATTGTAGATAGGCGTTCTCGGCAGCGAGATACGCTTTGACGGCCGGATTATCGCGGTCACGCAACCAGAAGTAGTCGTCATGGAGTGTATGACCATGTATATGTGTTATATGGGGGTGCACACTGGCTTTGGGTGGGTGTGTCATGGTGAAATCTTTCTGCACTTCACAAAATGTGTTCTCTACACCATTATACTGTGTCTACTGGCGTGACTGGTACAATAGAGTCACAGCGACGAGACATGAATAGAGCACTATGACCATTTCCCATGATTGGCAATCAATTGCACTCCTTGTGTGGCGTACCCCCGCAGATGCCGGTCGTGCATATGTACAGGCTGTTACAGCGCAGTCTCCACAGGCGCTGATTGATCGTGGTTGGTTGGGTGATGTGACGCGGTGGTGGAATAATGTGCGCTGGCAACGCTGGTGGGTACCGCGCTGGGCGCGTCAGCATCCACTTTTGGCGCACGTGACGCGCATGCCGTGGGATCAGCGGATTGCGGTAGCACAACTCGTGTATGAACGCGTGCTAGGGCCAGTCACGAACCCGCGAGCGCTATTCTATGCGTTTGTCCAATGTGCTCCACTCCTTGACCCGCCTATTTCTCGGCAGTTGCTCCAACCGCGTATGGGCGCATTTGCATGTTTGCATGTGCGAATCCAACTTGCGCACGGTGACCGACAATCGGCACGTACGCATTTGCGTCAATGTGATGATTGTCGTCGGGCTGATATGGCGTTGCAGCGAGTCCGACAGGCGTTGTTGATGGCATTGGCCAGTGTCGAATATCCAGCACTTGCACTGCCGGTGTCACGGCGCGATCGCGTGGTTCGACATGTGGCGTGGATGGTCGCAGTTGCGCTGTTATGGGTCATACCGGTGCTGATGAATCGTCAAGCGCAACCGATTGCGTTGATGGCACAGGCACCTGACGCATTGCTCAACACTGCGCAGATGACGCTTTTTCAACCAAAGCCCTTAGATACCGATCAGACGCAGTACTGGCAGGTCGAGATTTACTGGCGGTTTGCCAATCAGAGTGTGACATGGTTGAATGCGCAGGCTTGGTATCAACTCGATCCGGTGCAATACCGTACTCAGCTCGTGCATCAAGCGGGTGGTAACCCGTACGAACTAGACATCGTGACTCCATATCAGCGCTTGTATCATGTGACCGAATTGTATGCACCACACCGTATGTTGAGTGTGGCTGAGCCAGCAACGCTCCTCATGCCCAACAATGATGCTGTTGCTGATGTGTGGCAGTGGCGTATGCGTCAAGGCGCCTGGGGTATGGCTGCCCAAACACTCCACGATGCGTTGACACGCAATCAGATTGCCATTATCGGTGTCTCTATTGGTGCCTATGGTGAGCCATTGTTGCGCGTCTCGGCCCAGACGTCACGCGGGGCTGTGTGGTTCGATGTAGCGCCGCGTACAGGTGAATTGATGGCTATGTGGCATATTGATGCACAAAATCAACCACAGCTGCGGTGGCGTTTGCGCCAACGTGCAGTGGTCGAAAGTGATGATCGCATGCGGTACGTGGTGATTCAACCACAACTTGGCGCATACGAACAACGACCTACGCAAGCGTTGCACCCGGCGCTGCCGCACATCTCGTTTGATGAGGGGGCGCGCGATGGAAATCAAGTATCGCTTTGGCAGGATAACTGGTGGCGGACGATTGATTTAGAGAGTGTATGGCATGAAGCCGCCACAGCGTCACCATAACAGAAACACCCCTCACGGTGTCATAGACGACATCGTGAGGGGTATCCAAGGTGATGTGCTACATGCCGGCCTTGACGTTGTTGTCGACCAAGGCGAGTACGCGCGGCATGACCAGCTCCTCGAGCCCCTTGGGGCGCACGCACCAGAACGAGGCACGCGTAGCCGGCCAGTTGTTGAGAATCTCGGTGGCGCGCGGGCTACCGGTCTCTTTGACGTGACGCTTGAGCAATGCCAAGACGATGCCGTCATCGATGTCGCGCAAGCGACTGGCCTCGGCCATGTCGCCATTAAAGCGCATGGGGAAGTTGCCGTTGGTGTCGTAGATATACGCCACGCCACCCGTCATACCGGCACCGACGTTGCGGCCAGTCTCACCCAAAATCATCACGACGCCGCCCGTCATATACTCACAGGCGTGGTCACCAGCGCCCTCGACGACGGCCACTGCGCCGCTGTTGCGTACTGCAAAGCGCTCGCCGGCTCGCCCTGCTGCATATAACTCACCAGCAGTCGCGCCGTAGAGGCAGGTGTTGCCGATGATGGCGCTGTCGCTCCAGACAAAACGGGCATCTTTGCTGGGCTTGATGCGAATCATGCCGCCCGACATGCCCTTGCCGACGTAGTCGTTGGACTCGCCGTCGAGTTGAATCGCCACGCCCGGGGCCAAGAACGCCCCCAGACTCTGGCCGGCACTGCCGCGCAGGTTAATCGTGATGTGCTTGGCCGGCACGCCCTTGCCGCCGTGGCGCTTGGCAATCGCCCCCGACAAGGTTGCACCCACCGTACGATCGGTGTTGCGCACCTGGTACGACAACGTCACTGCCTTGCCACCGTCAATCGCTGATTGGGCATCGGCGAGGATGGCCGCATTCAAGTCGCTCGTCTGCACAATCGTGTTGGGCTCGCCCATGTAGCGAATGGCGTCGTTGGGACCCGCCACGTATTGAATCAAGCGCTCGAGTGAGACATCGTCGTGCGTGCGCGGGATTTGGCTGAGCAAATCGGTACGGCCGATGATGTCGTTGAACGAGGTGGCACCCAGCTCGGCCAAGATCTCACGCACCTCATGCGCCACATGCAGCAAGAAGTGGATGACGCTCTCGGGCGTCCCCGTGAACTTGGCGCGCAATTCGGGGCGCTGGGTGGCTACGCCAACCGGGCAGTTGTTGTTGTGACAGGTGCGGGCCATCACACACCCCTCGGCGACCAAGGCGGCCGTGCCGAACGAGACTTCGTCGGCGCCGAGCAGGGCGGCAAGGACCACGTCCCGACCGTTTTTGATGCCGCCGTCGATGCGGACACGGATACGGCTACGCAACCCGTTGAGCACGAGCGTCTGCTGTGACTCGGCGAGGCCCAGCTCCCAGTTGACGCCGGCGTGCTTGATTGATGAGAGCGGTGCGGCGCCCGTCCCACCCGAGTGGCCGCTGACATGCACTACCTCGGCGCCGCCCTTGGCCACACCGGCGGCAATCGTGCCCACACCGGCCTCGGCCACGAGTTTGACCGATACGTCAGCGGCTGGATTGACCTGCTTGAGGTCGTAGATCAACTGTGACAAGTCTTCGATGCTGTAGATGTCGTGATGGGGCGGCGGCGAAATCAACGAGATGCCGGGCATTGTGTGGCGTGTGCGAGCAATCTCTTCGGTCACCTTAGCGGCCGGGATTTGGCCACCCTCGCCTGGCTTGGCGCCTTGAGCCATCTTGATCTGAAGCTCTTTGGCCGAGGCCAAATAACCAGGTGTCACGCCGAAGCGCCCTGAGGCCACCTGTTTGATGGTGCTGTTGCGCTCGTTGGTGTAGCGCTCTTCGCCCTCACCACCCTCGCCGCTGTTGCTCAACCCGCCGAGACGATTCATGGCAATCGCCAGCGTCTCGTGGGCTTCGGGGCTGGTTGACCCGAGCGACATGGCGGCCGTCGAGAATCGTTTGACGATCTCCTCGATGGGCTCAACCGTCTCAAGCGCTACTGGGGCACCGAGCGGCTCGATGGTCAACCAGTCGCGGATTTCGCTCCGGCGCTGTTGTACCAAATTGCTGTAGTCCTTGTAGACGCCGTAATCGCTACCATTGGCGGCCTTCTGCAATGCATGTACGACAGCCGGTGAGAAGGCGTGGTATTCGCCGTCTTTCTTGAATTTGTAGTAGCCCGGATTGGCCAAGCTGGTACGTGATGCCACCAGCGGCAAGCGGCTAGCAAATGCCGTGTCATGATGGTCAAGGACCATGCCGGCTAGTTGACGCATGTTGTGGCCACCGAGGCGAGTCGGTACACCGCTCAAGCACAGATCAGTCACGTCGGTGCTCAGGCCAATCACCTCAAATGTCTGAGCGCCACAGTAGCTGTCGACGGTGGCAATGCCCATTTTGGACATGACTTTGAGGAGGCCCTTCTCGAGGGCGTGTACATAATTATGCTCGGCCTCGTCGGCAAGTTCAGCCGGTGAGAGGGCAGCGAGTTTTTCGCTTTCGTCGCCGTCAGTGGCTTTGCTCCCTTTGACCTCTTGTCGCTCTACCGCAATAGCACGCACTGATGCAATGGCCA
>VGPG01000053.1 GCA_016875555.1 Chloroflexota bacterium
TAGCCACGGAAATGCGGGGAGTTCACCATTTCGATGGCTAATTTCTCGGCCTCTGGTAACGCAAAGAATTCCTTGGCTACCGCGATGGTGTTGTCAATGAGCGCTTGCGGTACGCCGTGCCCTGTCACATAAAAGAAGCCAAGGTCGTATGCGGTGGTGCGTAATTCGGCCAAAAAGGCATCGCGCTCTTGTGGGTTCCCCTCGAGACGCCCCAAATCGAGTACCGGTAATTGCGTGTAGGTCGTGGTCATTGCCTTGGTTTCTTCCATGATTCAATGCAGCATCTGTGTGTGAATGGAAATATAATATATTGTTTATCATATTTGTCAAGTTAAATGAAATCAAATGCATGTGTCCGTTGATTGGGTGGGCCAATGGCGGAACATGGCGTGTGATGTGCCGATGCGACTCTCATTATGAGGTGGTTTTGTGGTGATGTGCGTGATGGTACGTAGCACGTATGCGAGGGGAAGACGGTTTTTTGACATGCAGTGAGCGTGAGAAATGGTGCTATAGTACACGAAACGTAGGAATACGCTCCAAGTTTTAATTGGCAAAGGAAACCTCCATGTCAACCACGTTTGCCACCCGAATGACACGTGTGCAGCCCTCTGCAATTCGTGAACTGTTGCGCCTCGGTGATGATCCATCGGTGATTTCGTTCGGTGGTGGGTACCCAGATGCCGCTCTGTTCCCCTACGAAGAATTGTGCGCAGCAGCCCAGACGTCGCTTATAGAAGAGGGCGCCATTTCGTTGCAGTACACATCTTCCAATGGTATCCCTAAGTTGCGTCAGCAAATCGCAACGCGTATGCAGGCACAAGGGACGCCATGTAGTGCAGATGACGTGTTGATATTGCACGGTGGGCAACAAGGGATTGATTTGGTGGGCAAGTTGTATCTCAATCCGGGCGACGTAGTGATTACGGAGAATCCGACCTTCCTCGGGGCGATGATTGCGCTTAATCCGTGTGAGCCACGCTATGTGGGTGTGGCGATGGATGAGGATGGTATGGATATGAACGCACTTGAGCAGGCGCTCAAGGCAAATCCCACCGCCAAAATCATCTACACGGTGCCCGACTTCCATAATCCGACCGGCGTGACGATGAGCCTCGAACGGCGCAAGCAGTTGGTGGCCTTGGCGAATCAATATAACGTGATTATTCTTGAGGATACGCCGTATCGTGAGATCCGATTTGCCGGCGAACCGTTGCCGACCATCAAAAGTTTTGATACCGAGGGGCGCGTGATTTATTTGGGGACGTTCTCAAAAATCCTGGCCCCCGGGTTGCGGATTGGCTGGACGGTGGCTGGGCCCGAAATAACCCGCCAACTCGGTTTGCTCAAGTTGGCAGCGGATACGCAATGTAGCACGCTCAACATGAAGGTGATTTCACTCTTCATGGAGCAAAACGATATCGAGGCGCACATTGCCTTGTTGCGTGATAACTACCGCCGCAAGTGCAACTTGATGCTTACCACGATGGCCGAGACGTTCCCCGACAACGTGACGTGGACCACGCCGTTGGGAGGGCTGTTTACGTGGGTCACTTTCCCGCAGGGGTTCGATAGTGCGGATTTTATGCGGCACCAACTGTTGCCACACGCCAAGGTGGCGTATGTGCCGGGCGAGCCGTTTTTCGCCGAAAACCCGCAGCCCAACTATGCGCGTGTGAATTTCTCATCACAACCCGACTCCCGCATTCTGCAGGGTGTACGGGCGATGGGCGAGTTGCTCAAGCATCCGCGCTAGTTAGCCAATTGCTGCCTTGACGGCATCGAGATCGGCCAAATCGGCCAAGACCGCATCGGGGTGGTGGGCCGCCAAATCGGCCACGCTAAATGGCCCAGTAGCCACCGCCACGGTGCGGGCGCCGTGTGCTTTGCCACACGCGATGTCATTGGGTGTGTCGCCGATAATGACGAGCTGACTGCCGTTGATGTGCAGGCCGCGTTGTGCGGCGCGCGCCAGTGCAAAGCGGGGGAGCTCGACGCGGGCGTGGTGGTCGCTGCCATAGGCGCCAGTCTGCATGTCGACATAACCGATTAGATTCGTGAGTTGTAGTTTGAGCTCAGCCACGGCCATCATGTTGCCGGTCAGCACCGATTGATGGATGTCGGGTTGGTGTTGAAAGTGGGCCAAGGCGGTAGGAACCCCGGGGAGTACGCGCCCACGTTGAGCCATTTCGTCACGGCGCACGGTCAGTTCTGCCATGTAGGCCTGAGCAAAGTCATCAAGCTTGGATTTGAGCTCGTCGTGTGACACATCAGCAAAGGTCTCAAGGATGATTTGCTGATCGGTTTTGCCGGCGTATTCACGGCGATCGTTGCTCGATGGGCGCCCGTAGACGCGACTCATGGCGGCGCGCATCGCCTCGCCGGCGACGCCGCCACTGTAGAGCAGGGTGCCGTCGATATCCCACAGCAGTAGTTTCATTAGAGACCCCCAAAATAGCGCAACGCCAGGCGAATCCGGTCGTCGATGTTCTCTGAGGCGTCAGCCGGGATATGGGCTACGGCGGCGTTGGCCTCGGCGGCACTATAGCCGAGCCCCATCAAAATATCAATCAGTTCGCTGTCGCGCGAGCCGCCGGCACTGGCGGTGACGGCCAAACCACGCACGTCGATTTTGCCTTTGAGTTCGAGTACCATGCGCTCGGCAGTTTTGCGTCCGATCCCGGGTACTTTGCTGAGGCGTGTGATATCGCCGCTTGCCAAGGCGGTGCGCAGGTCATTGGGTGACAAACTCGAAAGCAGGTTGAGTGCAACTTTGGGACCAATGCCGCTGACCGCCAGAAGTTGCTCAAAGAGGGCACGCTGATTGAGCGATTCAAAGCCGTAGAGCATTTGCGCATCTTCGCGGATGACATGGTAGATGAAGAAGCGCACCGTATCGCCATCGACGGTACTGGCGAGGAGTGGTTTGGGCAGAAAGAGCTGATAGCCCACACCATGGGTCTCAACGATGACGAAATCGCCGCTTGATGCGGCCACCGTGCCACTGATTAGGGCAATCATGGCTCCTCCTCTGCGCTACACACATCAATAAAAAACTCGGCCGTGCGGCCGAGTCGAAATGGAGCGGGAGACGAGATTCGAACTCGCAACCCTCTGCTTGGGAAGCAGATGCGCTACCATTGCGCCACTCCCGCTCATGCTACTATTGTAGCCGGTGCGAGCAGGTGCTGTCAAGTTATGCTATCCCACACACCGCTGTCGTTGGGCGACAATATCCTGCAAGATGCCATCAAGCGTGGCGCAATGTTGTTGCCACGAATAATGCGCTACAACGCGCTCACGTCCTGCGTGACCGAGTTGGCTGGCATAATCTGGTTGCGTAATCAGGCGTTGCATGGCGTCGGCCAAGGCGACGACATCGCCTTCTTTGACTAACAAGCCTTCTTGTTCATGGCGCACGATGTGATTGAGCGGCGTGATATTACTGGTAATCACCGGCAAGGCACTGGCCATATACTCGTGGACTTTGAGCGGCGACCAAAAGAACCCAGCTGCCTGTAAGGCGGGATGTTTACTGGTGTCAAACGGCGCAATGCCGATGTCCGCCGATTGGAGTAACTCGGGCATGCGCGCATACGGTTGCATGCCGGTGAACTCGATCGCTGGGTAATTGTGCGCAGTTGCTTTGGCATCGGCGAGCTCAGGGCCATCGCCCACAAAGATGAACTTGGCGTTGATGCCGCGATCGAGCACGAGTTGAGCTGCGGCCACGCCATGATTGGCACCGTGCCACGCACGGAACGAGCCGATGAAGATGACGGTGGGGATGTGCGTGGCCGGGCGTTGGCGCGGGCGTGGCACAAAGCGCTCCACATCGGCGCCCCACGGGTGTTCGTGGATGCGGGTCCGGTCAATCTCTGCGGGAACAGTGGTATGAAGCGGCGTGACAATCGCATCGGCCCACTGGCACTGACGGGTGGCCCACCGGCGCATTGGCCCGCCGAGGCGATTGTCGATTTGGCGCTTGCGTACGCTCGGTGGATCGACGATGAGAGCATTCACTTCAAGGAGTGTGGGCAGACCAAATCGTCGGGCGGCCAACATACCAGCGCCAGCAAAGTTGTAGTAGCGCTCCATGACGACATCGGGTTGTAGGCGTTCAACCAAGCGCATAACGGCTGGTGTTGCAAGGAGTGAAAGAGGCTTGGGGATGTCAATATGATGGATGGTGAAGTTGTGATGACCGAGTTGGGTGGGCGCCCACAGGTGGCGTAGATTAGTGTGGCCTTCGGCACTCACGGCCACCACATGCACGTGGTGACCGCGACTAGCAAGACCACGTGCCACTTCAACGGTGTGAGTTGACCCACCGAGACTCCCGGGTACGGGGATGCCACTGGCAACATAGAGAATATTCACGACTGTGCGTTACATGCGCTCATAGCGCTCAAGATCGAGCACAATACACAATGCACCTTCGGCAACACCGCCCACGGTCTGTTGTGCCTTGGTGACGACGGTATCTTCGACGCCGACAAGTAAGGTCGTGTTGCCCCGGCGCAAGAAACCACCACTCGAAGCCAAGCGAGTAACACGGAAGCCTTGTTCGACCAAGGCATCAACCGCACGATCGGCTACGCTATCTTCGGTGACAAATACAAGTAGCTTCATAGCAGGGCTCCTTTTAGATATTTGCGTCGCGAATGCGTCGCGTCATCGGTACATTGTAGGCATGACAGATGGCCAGTGCAATTGCATCTGCCACATCATCCGGTTTGATTATACTGGGCAGACGTAAGGTGAGACGTACCATCTCTTGCATCTGCTTTTTGTCGGCACCACCGTAGCCAGCGACGGTTTGTTTGACCACAATCGGCTTGTATTCGTTGACGACGAGCCCGGCTTGGGCAAGTGCCAGCATAGCCACGCCGCGCGCTTGGGCGACGGTAATCGCCGTGGTGACGTTTTTGGAGAAAAAGAGCTCTTCGATGGCACCGCTATCGGGCTGATATTTGTCGATGCACTCACGGACCCCGTTGTGGAGTATTAACAACCGCTCTGCTTGGGCCATCCCCGCAGGGGTGGTGAGTACACCACAGGCAACTAACGTGAGCGTGCTCCCTTGTTGTTCGACTACCCCCCAGCCCATGATGGCGGTACCGGGGTCGATGCCAATGGTGCGCATGATGCGACCTAGGCGTCGGCGAACTGTTCGGCCAGTTCGTCGGTGATATCAAGGTTGCTATAGACTTTCTGGACGTCGTCAAGCTCTTCGAGTCGATCAATTAGCTTGAGCGCTTTAAGGGCATCAGGGCCAGCAGCCTGTACCAGCGTCTTGGGGCGCATGACCTTTTCGACGTTGGTAACCGTCAAATTGGCGGCGACGAGAACTTGGCGGATGGCGATGAGCTGCTTGAAGTCCGTATAGACCTCGAGTGTATCACCGCTGTCAACGACATCATCGGCACCGGCGTCGATGGCAATCATCATAGCGTCATCACTGCCGACTTTGCTGGCTGCCACATCCACGACAATCAAGCCCTTGAGGTCGAACATCCAGGCTACTGATCCGGGTTCACCATGGTTGCCGCCGATTTTGGTAAAGACGGCACGGACCTCCGAGGCGGTGCGATTGCGGTTATCGGTGGCAGCCTCGATGATGACGGCGACGCCACCTGGGGCATACCCCTCGTAATATATCTCTTCGAGCTGTGCTTCGTTGCCTTTGCCCATGCCGCGATCGATAGCGCGTTGAATACTATCGGCGGGCATGTTGCTGCCACGTGCACGGTCAACGGCGATGCGCAAGCGGAAGTTCATGTCTGGGTCACCGGATCCACCCTCACGGGCCGCAATCGTGACATCCCGGGCTAATTTGGTAAATAGTTGTCCACGGCGCTGGTCAAGCAGACCCTTAGAGCGTCGAATCGTATGCCATTTGGAGTGACCGGACATAGCGTTTCTTCCTCAAATTCATATCTTCTTCTGTGACATTATAGCACAGCGATGCAAAAATACCGACTCGCTGTGCGAGCGTTGATGACGCACGATTGCATACTGGTTAGTGCGATGATATGGGGCGCACCACAACGGTGAGTGCGGGCGTGACAACACCCTGCCAGCCACTGGGAATGACACTAGTGGCATCGAGCTGGGTGATGATGGCTGGCCCGGTGATGACGTCACCAGGGCACAACGATGCACGTGCATAGAGTGCGGTGGGGAGCGCCTGATCGTGGTCATCAGGATACGCCAGTACGATGCTGGTTGGCGCGAGTGGCGCGGTGCGCGTTTGCACGTGAGGCAGCGGTAATGGCATGCCCGTATTGGCCATGGTATGCTGCATGGTTGTCACTTCAATGGTGCGCTGGGGCATGGAGTGACCGTAGCGCTGGTGATGCAGTTGATGAAAGCGTTGCCCGGCTTTGGCCAGATCTGCTTGTGTCACCGTCTGTTGGTGCAGTGCGAGCGGTACATCGAGTTCGAAGGCCTGACCGCGATAGCGCATCGCCACGGTGACCGTATCAGTAAACTGATGTACATCTTCTCCGTCGTGGCTGAGTGCTAACGATATCTCGGCATGTGTATCAGCCAATAACTGGTTGAGGGTGTCCACATCAAGGTGGTCGAGCGTGCACAGCAAGGGGCGAGTGGCGCTCCGGGTAACTTGCGCCGTCACCATGCCGAGGGCTGATAGTACGCCAGGATAGAGAGGAATGATGACCTGCTCAATGCCTAATTCTTGGGCCAACGCGACCGCATGCAGTGGTCCGGCACCGCCAAATGCAACCAGCGCAAAATCGCGTGGATTATGGCCACGTTCGACAGAAATGGTCCGTACAGCACGTGCCATGGCCGCATTTACCACACGGATGATGCCCAATGCTGCGGTGATGCGATGAGTGGCAATGTGCCCGGCTATCTGGTCAACTGCCAGTTGTGCGCGTGTTGCATCAAGTGTCATGGCACCACCCAAAAATGCATCGGCACGTAACCGGCCGAGGATGACGTTGGCGTCAGTGACCGTGGCGAGCGTCCCCGTGCCATAGCAGGCTGGCCCGGGATTGGCACCCGCACTCTGAGGCCCCACGCGGAGCGCTCCGCCGTTATCAACCCGCGCCAGTGAGCCACCACCAGCGCCTACTGTATGAATGTCAAGACTCGGGAGACGGACAGGTATGCCGCCCACCGCAGAGCCGTTGCTCCGCGGTAATCCACCGTCGCACAAGGCGACATCGGTTGATGTGCCACCCATGTCAAACGAAATGATGCGGGTCACACCGATTTGTTGGGCTACCGCATATGCACCAACAATGCCACCGGCTGGGCCAGACAAGGTGGTACGTGCTGGGAGGTTTTGCGCCGTTTGTACGCCCATGCTGCCACCGTCAGAGGCCATGATGCGCAGTTTGGTATGGTGAGTTAGGTGGGCTGCGAGATAGGTGAGGTAGCGCGTCATGATCGGCGTCACATAGGCGTTGACCACACTCGTGGCGGTGCGTTCGTACTCACGTGCCTCTGTGACAATCCGGTGCGACACACTAATCTGCCAATGTGGGTTGTGGGCATGGAGTAGTTCAGCAATGCGTGCTTCGTGCTGTGGATGAGCGTAGGCGTGGAGCAAACAAATGGCAATTGACGCTACATCGGCCGCATCTAGGTGGTGTATCAAGGCGTGTACGGCGTCATCGGTGAGTGGTACCAGCACTTGCCCATCAAACGTGGTACGTTCAGCTATTTCGAGACGTAATTCACGTGGCACGAGTGGCTCAGGACGTGTTTGGTCGCGATTGTAGAGCGATGGGCGATCGCCACGCCCAATCGCCAGCACATCGGCGAAGCCACGCGTGGTAATCAAGGCCGTACGCGCGCCTCGACGTTCGAGTAAGGCGTTTGTGGCAACAGTGGTGCCATGAATCAAAATATCGGGTGCGTGTTGTTCTGCAACCTCTGCGAGGAGGGCTTCACTCGGATTGTGTGGGGTACTCAGACGCTTGGCAACACGCAGTTGTCCATCAATAATCATCACAAAATCGGTGAACGTGCCACCGGTATCAACACCCATACGCATGGTGCATACCTTCACATACACGATGTACTCATGTATTCAGCGTAGCATAAAAAATGCCGTATGATAGCGGCAGTTATTCCCCACAGCTTGTGAAAGGATGTCTGTCATGTTGCAGAACTGGTCGCGTCACCATACGTTTCAAGCGGCGTACATTCATCACCCGACCACCGTCGCCCAACTCCAAGAGATTGTGCGCCGCGCGCGCCACTGCAAAGTGCTCGGCTCGGCCCACTCTTTCAATGATATGGCAGACACGACGGCAGACCTCATTGTGCTCGATCAATTGACGACAACCCCCCATCTTGATGATGCGACCGGGCAGGTGACGGTGCCTGGTGGCATGCGCTACGGCGATTTGGGGCTGTTTTTGGCGTCGACGCGCTGGGCCCTGCACAACATGGCCTCGCTCCCGCATATCTCGGTGGCGGGTACGATTGCCACCGCCACGCACGGATCGGGCATGCGCAACGGTAATTTGGCCTCGGCGGTCATCGCCATGACGATTGTACGGGCCGATGGTGAGCTGATCGAGGTGAGTCGTGCCACGCACGGCGAGCGCTTTGCAGGCATGGTCGTGCATCTTGGGGCGCTGGGTGTGGTGGTGACGGTAACGCTCCAACTCGTGCCGAGTTTTGTTATTCGGCAAGATATTTATGAGCATCTGCCGTTGCGTGAGGCCTTGGCCAACTTTGATGCCATCATGGGCAGCAGTTATAGCGTCAGTTTGTTTACCACGTGGCAAGGCACCACGGTCGATCAAGTGTGGCGCAAGAGTCTACCTTACGAGGCCGACAATTTGCCCGATGTGTGGCATGGTGCCCAACTGCGTCGGCAGGCGATTCACCCGATTGCTAGTGTGAACGCTGATCCGTGCACCGAACAAGGTGGTGTGGTAGGCCCGTGGCATGCGCGCCTGCCCCACTTCAAGATGGAGTTTACCCCGAGCAACGGCGATGAACTGCAGAGTGAGTTCTTTGTGGCGCATGCGGATGCGGTGGCAGCCTTGACGGCAATCCATCAGATGCAGGCGCATATCGCTCCGGTGTTGCATGTCGGTGAAATTCGTACAATCGCCGCTGATGACCTGTGGCTGAGCCCGCAGTACCAACGTGCCGGTATCGCCATTCACTTCACCTGGCACAACAACTGGCCAGGCGTGCGACAGGTATTGCCGCGTATCGAAGCAGCATTAGCGCCGTTTGCGGTGCGGCCGCACTGGGGCAAGCTGTTTACCATGTCGGTAGCCGGACTTTACCCGCGCATGGCTGAGTTTATGGCGTTACGTGGCGAGTTTGATCCGGACGGCAAGTTTGCCAATCGCTATTTGCGCGAGGTGGTCGGCTAATCCCAGCCCATATTTATCGCAATGCGGCGTAATTCAGTGCGTTTGTGCACATTGCATTTGTGCATGGCACTCGATAGGTGTTGCTTGACCGTATGAGCGCTAATACCCAAATGGCGGGCGATTTCTTTGTTGGTGGCACCTGTGCACATCAATTTTACGACGTCTTGCTCGCGCTGGCTGAGCAGATGGGGTGGTTGTAGGTGTTCGTCATTAATGGCGACATGGCGTGCGAGGGCATGCCATTGCGCGATTTGATGCGGGTGATGCAACATGAGAGGATGGCGCATTGGGACACGGCGTAATTGTTGTGCTAAGGTGCGCAACTCGCGATGGCCGACGGTAGGCGGAATAAATAAACCGACGCCGTGTGCGTAGGCAATGACCTGTTCTTTGGTGGTCAGATTGCCAATGATGGCGGTAGAAATCGTCGGGAAAAAGTTGCGCACGATGCCACACAATGTTATTCCGTTTAAGCCACCTAGCTGTTTTTCGGTGAGCATCACATTGACCATGTGCGTGCGCAAAAAACGAATGGCGGAACGTGCATCGGGCACGCTTTCGACGATGCGCCAATTAGGCATGCGTACCAAAAACGAATTAATCCCAGCCACAACAAGTGGTTGACTGTGAACAACCAGCATCTGAACGTCGTTCATGAAGGCCTCACATGAATGATGAAATGCTGTGTATGCGGTACACGAGTTCCCATCTGATGTCCAATCACAGCGACATCAGATGGGATGGTGGTGCGTTTTAGCCGATGCTCCCCGGCAACAAATCGAGTGGCAATGGCGCTGGGCGCGGGCAACCGTTGATGGTCGGTACGTGTCGGCGCTCGGTGGATGCGGTGTGAATCGCATGCATCAGCTCGAGCACATGCAACGTCAACTCGCCCGAGGCCCGGTGTGCTTGCTTGGTGCGGATGGCGTGGGCCATGTCGGCCACACCGACGCCGCGGCTGTTGTCGCTATACCCGTGGGTCAACGGTACTTCGCGCCATTCGGCGTCACCGACGCGACGCACCTTGATGGGACCACCGAAGGTGTTGGGATCGGGCACCTGCATGCTCCCATGTGAGCCATAAATCTCGATGTTGGGCATGTGGTGATAATACACATCAAAGCTGGTCACCAACGTGGCAATCGGGCCGCTGGCGAAGTCGAGTACACCCACGACGTGTGTCGGCACCTCGACATCGACTTTCTGGCCGTACTTGGGCTTGCTGGTAATCGTGCGCGTCGGGTAGGTCATGCGGGTTGAGCCGCTGACGCTGGCCACGGGGCCGAGCAGGGTAATCAGGGCGGTCAAGTAGTAGGGGCCCATGTCGAACATCGGTCCACCGCCGACTTGGTAGTAGAACTCGGGGCTCGGGTGCCACGATTCGTGCCCTGGGCAGAGCATGAAGGCACTGGCTGCCACCGGCGTGCCAATCCAGCCGTCGTCGATGAGCTTGCGGCAGGTCTGGATGCCGCCGCCCAAGAACGTATCTGGGGCACCGCCGACGCGCACGCCTTTGGCGGCGGCGGCAGCGACTAATTTGCGCCCGTCTTCGAGGCTGATGGTCAAGGGCTTTTCGTTGTAGACGTGTTTGCCGGCCTCGATGGCCTTGAACGCCACCTCGGCGTGGGCTGCCGGGATGGTCAAGTTGATAATCAGGTCAATATCGGGTGCGGCCAACAAATCAGCTACACTCATGGCGGTGATGCCGTACTCGGCAGCGCGCGCCTCGGCGCTGGCCATGTTGAGGTCGGCACAGGCCACAATGTCATAATCAGCGAAGCGCGGGCCGTTTTTGAGGTAGATGCCACTAATCGTGCCACAGCCAATAATCCCTACGCGCAACGGTGCTGAGCTCATGATAATACTCCGTCGTAATTGGAATCTTGCAGATGCCCGAGTATACCATACCTAATCAGGTTGAGCTTGATGGGCGGGCAGTGTAGAATATTACGAGTATGTTGCAATTTTGGAGTGCCATGAATCATGCAAAACGGCCAACTCATTGTATTGTGCTGATTGGTCTGAGTGGCTCTGGGAAATCGACCGTTGGGCGTTATTTGGCGCAACGACTCAACTATCCACTCTATGATACCGATGCCATTATTGAAGCGGAGGCCGGCAGAACGGCCAGCGAAATATTTGCTCATGAGGGTGAAACAGCGTTTCGTCAGCGCGAAAGCGCCGTGCTTGCCCGCGTGCTTGCTTCTGCTCCGTGTGTTGTTGCGACCGGCGGTGGCATCGTCACCGTGCCAGCCAACTGTGCGCTAATACGCGCACGTGCCTTTGTGGTCTGGCTTGATGCAACCAGCAATGCCATCATTGCCCGCATCTCAAATCACCGCCAACCGCGGCCGTTGCTCCAAGGCGACAATCCGCGTGAACGCCTCGAGACCATGCGCCAAAACCGTGCCCACCTCTACCGTAGCATTGCTGATTTGCACATGTTGACCGATGGCATTCATGCAAACTCAGTCGCCCAACGCATCGCCATGCTGTTACCTGGTGCTCCACCTTCTGCATCTATTGAGGACGCCGATGACTCAACATCTTAACGTTACAGCCGGTGCCGGCTATGCCGTCATCGTCGATGCCAACTGCTGGCAGACGCTACCTGACCATCTCGCTCACATTGGCCTGCAGGGGCGCGTGCATATCGTTGCCGATCACCATTTGGCCGAGGTGGCAACACAGTTGCAATCTGCCTGTGGCGCTACCACGACATTGTTGATGCTCCCTGGTGGTGAATCCACCAAAGATTACACCACCCTGATGCAGATCTATGATCATCTGCTGACGGCCCGCGTCGAACGCCGCGATGTACTTGTGGCGCTCGGTGGCGGTGTGATTGGTGATGTGGCCGGGTTTGCTGCGGCGACCACCCTGCGTGGGATTGCCTGTGTGCAGATGCCGACCACGTTGCTGGCCATGGTCGATAGTGCGGTGGGCGGCAAGACCGGCATTAATCACCCACTCGGCAAAAACATGATTGGTGCGTTCCACCAGCCGCGCCTCGTGCTCGCCGACGTCTCACTCCTCAAGACCCTGCCCCAACGCGAGTTATCCGCTGGCTGGGCCGAGGCCATCAAGCACGGCGTGATTCGTGATGCCCAGCTCTTTGCGGATCTTGAGCAGGCCGATCCGACCAAGGCGTTTTTTGATGCCGATTTGGTGCGTCGCGCCGTGGCCGTCAAAGTCGAGGTGGTCAACATCGATGAGCGCGAGCAGGCTGAGCGCATGTTACTCAACTACGGGCATACCGTTGGTCACGCCATTGAGCAACTACTCGGCTACGGCACATTGCTCCATGGCGAGGCGATTGCGATTGGCATGCATATCGAGGCCCAGCTCGCCGTGACCCTGGGCCTGTGCGATGCAGCGCTCGTGCGTCGCCAGCAGCAGATGTTGCAGCGCTATAATCTGCCGGTTGCTTTGCCTGCCCAGCTGACTGCTGATGATTTGTTGGCGGTGATGCAGCGCGACAAAAAAGTTGACGCTGGCCAGATTCGTTGGGCATTGCCACGACGGATTGGGCACGCCGAGATTATTCGCGATGTGACACTTGATACAGTCCGAGCGGTTGTGGCAACGAATGTGTCGGCATAGTTGGATGTGTGCAAGTGGGTTGGGCGTGAGGTGCATGGCTCAGCCATGCACCCGCTTTTTTGTGTAAATGGCCGGTGATGGTACACAAACAGCGATGATAACGAAATGGAAATCGAGCATTGCAACGGTATCTATTGGTCTATTGGGATACACATAATACCGGGCGAGGTGCATGTGTGATAACGCATGTGTCGGCATCGGTGGATGTGTGTACGTGAGTTGCATGCGTGGTGCACGCACCCGTTTTTTTGAAAAAATACTCTTACGAAGATTTAATACAGTTTTTATAGTTTTAATTGACCAAAGTATCTAAATTTTGGTATAGTGCTTGTTGTGAGAAAAAAATAGGAGTCCAACGCAATGCCACAGTCTCCGTTTTCTGCCGATTCATCGGTCGGTCAAATCCTCACCTATCTTCAGCGTCATGGTGAAGCGACCATTCGCGATCTTGAGCAAGAGTTGGGTATTAGTACTACTGCGGTGCGCGAACATTTGACCAATCTTGATGCGCGCGGCTATATCGGTACCCGTTTGGTGCGTAATGGGCGTGGACGGCCGCATATTGTTTACTCGTTAACCGAGCAGGCACGCGACCTGTTTCCACGTAGTTATGACACATTGATGACGGTACTGTTTGACGAGATTGCGCGTCAGCAGGGGAGCGATGCGCTGAAGCATCTGCTCAATAGTGTGAGTGAGCGTTTGGCGGAGAGTTATCCGCGCACGGCGCGTACCGACATCGAGAGTCGTTTGGTCAACGTGCAACGCATGATGCAAGACCAAGGGATTCCAGTTGAGGTGCGTGCAGCCGAGCAAGAGTTCACCTTTTATGCATGTCCCTATCATGAGGTGGCCCAAGATCACGCCGACGTGTGCGCCATGGAGCGCCGCATGTTGGAGCAAGTATTGGGGCACACGATAGAGAGTGACAGTGCCATTCGCGAGGGTGGTCGCT